>JBEKKD010000238.1:0-6743 GCA_050010895.1 Armatimonadota bacterium | reverse complement strand
CTGGGGGAGGTGGAGGCGCCCGCGCGGGAGGGAGTGGCGCAGGCGGCGCGGGGGGAGCGGAGGTACCAGCCCCGGCTCGAAGACGCGGGGGCGCCGGAGTGGGTGGAGGTGGATGCGCGGCGGCTGCGGGTGGAGCGGGTGCGGGAGTTTGGGGGGCCCTGGCTGGGGCTGCAGGTGTTCGAGAAGCTGGGGCTGGGCGCTTTCCTGCGCGCCGTGCTGGCGCCTGGGCGGGAGGAGATCGAATGGGCGACGATGGCGCAGGTGCTGATCTTGGGGCGGCTGTGCAATCCTTCCAGTGAGCTGGCGCTGGCGGAACGCATTTATGCGCGCACCGCGCTGGGGGACTTGCTGGGGGTGCCCCTGGAGAAGGTAAACGATGATCGCCTGTACCGGGCGCTGGATGCGCTGCTTCCGCACAAGGGGGCGCTGGAGCGGCACCTCAAGCAACGGCTGGGGGAGCTGTTCGCGCTGGAGTATGAGCTGCTGCTGTACGATGTGACCAGCACCTACTTCGAGGGGCTGGCGGAAGGGAACGCGCAGGCGCAGCGGGGTTACTCCCGGGACCATCGGCCGGACTGCGCGCAGGTGGCGTGGTCGAAGGTGGAGGCGTGGCGAGAGTGGTCGGCGCTGAGTGAGGGCTGCTATCTCTTGCGCAGCAACATCAGGGAGTGGAGCGCCTCTGAACTGTGGGAGGCGTATATGCAGCTGACCCAGGCGGAAGCGGCCTTCCGTCTCCACAAACAGGACCTCTCGCTGCGGCCCATCTGGCATCAGAAAGCGGAGCGCGTGCAGGCCCACATGCTGGTGTGCTTCCTCGCCTATGTGCTGAGGAAGGCGCTGGGGCAACTCTGCCAGCGGGCGGGGCTGGGGGATGAGCCGCGTCAGGTATTGGAGGAACTCGCCCAGATCCGGACGGTCGATGTGGTGCTGCCCACCAAGGCCGGCCCCGAGCTGCGGCGTCGCTGCGTGGCCGAGCCGACAAAGCACCAGGCGATCCTCCTTCAGCGCCTCGGACTCGCCCTGCCCAAGCACCTCGAAATGCGCGAAGTGTAGTGGAAAGAACGGGGCAAAAACCGCCTCTGATGCCCCTCAGCTTCTCTACACCGTCACGACTGCGGAACTTGGGCTAGCGCGCGTCACGCGCGTCAGTACGGCCAGAACACCCACATCGGTCTCTGCAGCCCCACCCCGATCAAGCTCCATATCCCCCCAGCCACATACTCGCCGAGGATCAGCCCGAGGAAGAACGGCAGGCCTTGGCGATAGAGACGGAGCCCCCCGTAGCGCAGGATGGTGAGCTTGATCGCCCACGCAATGAGCATTGGCATCCACAGAAGGTTCATCGACCAACTGCTCGAGACAGCGTAGCCGACCGGGTGCAGGGGCCACCAGATGAAGGTCGTGCGCAGAATCAGCAGCGCGAGCGAGAATGCCACTCCCGCGCCGATGGCAGTAGTGGCGCTGAGGTCGGGTTGGGATGGAGAGCTCAGCCACGACGCCAAGCGGTCATACGGCTCGCGGCCGAAGACATGCGCGGCAACGCCCATGTTCGGGGTCGCGTAACCATAATGGTACCCGGCGGCGATCAGGCTCCAGAACGAGGCAATGATCCCGACCACACACGCCAGCATGATGGCGGTCAACACCCGTCGTCCACTCATGCCCAGCCGCTCGCCGATGCGCATCCCCTCCATCTGCTGGGGCATCGGGTGAGAGCGGAACGCGCGATTGATCCACCACGTCAAAGACATGAACGTCAGCCCCCGCGGACCAAACGCCGACGTGCCGAAAACCAGCGGCATGAGAGAGTCCGGGCCGCCATAGTGCAGGTCGTGCGCCGGCGGCCCGAACTCCGCCCGCATGCGGGCAACAGCAGTCGAGATGGCGAAGTAGGCGGCGAAGAAGAGGACAGCCGCCCACACCGGAAGGCCGAGAAGGGCGGCGAAAACCGTGAGCAACCCCGCCCCGAGTACGACGACGATGACCGCAACCCGGTAGCTGAAGAGTTCCTTGTCCGCGCCATCGACGTGTCTGCCGAACGCCGTCCGCGCCACCTCAGCCAGATGATGGCGGGCCGTATACAGCGCGAACAGGCAGATGCCGATGTACCCGCCGGATGATTGCTCGATCACGTAGGGGAAGTTCGGACGATCGCCGTATCCGAGCACCGCGGTCAGCAGATACTGCCCCTTCCAGAACCAGTAGAAGAACCAGGACGAAAAGAGCAAGTCTACGGGGAGAAGGTACCCTAACCCGATCGCGAACGGGTAAAACGCGACAGTGAAGCCGCCGGTCGCCGACAGCGGCCAGCTCGAGAAGTTGAACCACCGCGCATGCGTCGGCAAGCTCGGCAGCGCGGGGAAAAGGAAGGCGAAACCGTTCAGGGTATCGATTGCGAGCGCCGCCCCGAATGCCACCCAGAACAGCCGGCTGCGCCAGATGATGAGACGCGGATCGGTGATCTCTATGGGGATCTGCGCGATGGGATACGAAAGGCGCTCTCGCTCGGTCCATTGCTTGCGCAGGAGCACGTTGATCGCCAGCATCGTGACGAACAGCACGATGGCGAAGCCCGTCCACACCGCGACCGGCGTCAGCCACGGGAGGATGTGGGATCGCAGATAGAGCGTCGCGCCGCCCCCATAGAAGCCGCTGAGGGCAGACTCGTCCTTCACGACTAACCAGTTCGGGAGGTAGCGGCCGAACAGGTCTTGCCAGCGATTCTCCTTCGTCGCAAACCACGTGCTTTCGCCAAGCATGGGGACGAGGATTTCGAGTTCATCGTGCCCCGCCAGCGAACTCGAAATGGCGAGCATGATGTAGATCACGAGCAGCTCGCTCTGCCGGAGCGCCCAGGTTGGACGAACTCTTCGCAGTACGAGATTCGCGCACATCAGAGCCAGGATCGCGAAAACGACGTTGAAATAGAGCGAGATGGTGGTGGGTTCGCTGATGTACCAGACGATCTCGAGTTGGTGCAGCCAGCAGATGTTGAGTGGGATCAGCACCACGCCCAACAGCAACACGCGAGCGGTGATGAGGGGCGCTCTCTTTGCTTCAGTCCCCCCGGGCGCGCTCTGCGTTACCTGAAGAGCAGTGTCAGACACGGACGCAGTCTTCCGATCATCGGGCCGGCAGCCCGTTCACTACTGCATCTCGCCGAACCGAGTGTAGTGGTTACTTCGCCGTAGAGCCGTTCCAGCCTTGCTCTGACGACATCTCCTGGTGCATCATGGGCACCCCGTTTCACTGGAGAGTAAACCCCGTGGAGGCAACTGCGACGGCGATCTGTTTGGTGATGAAGGCGGTGTTGCTGAGTGGCCGGTGGGCGGGCCGGACGCGACGACTGCGCCGCGGCCACCCCCGCCCACGACAGCCGGATCACTACCTCAGGACGTTTTTCGGAGGAACAGGCCCTGCGGGCAGGAATCCAGCACCGACAGCCTAACAGAAGAGGGCAGCGCCAGTTGTCCGCCAGGAGTCGCGTCATGCAGTTTCTTCGCGTCGCTGCGCTCGTCGTAATCCTCGCAGCCGCATGCACGCCGACGTTCGCCCAGGAGAGAGGAATGGAAGAAACGGGAACGGGAAGCGCCAACTCGCGCCAGCCCGGTGTCGGGGGAAGCGCCTTCCACAAGAACGACATCACGTACTCGACGGCGGTGGCAACTCCGCACGTGGCGTGGGCGAGCAAGCTCGCCGGCGGCCCCATCAGGGGCTTCTTCATTCCGTCCGTCGAGTTCGGCCGGGATCTGGTCGAGCTCATGCAGCGGCTCGATCTCCAGCCCACCACAGTCAGCATCGACCGCAGTTGGGATACCAACTGCTGGGGAATCGGCGACTACTACGACCACGTGAACCGCGGCGATCGCGACGATTTCCGCATCGTCTACGGGTACGTGGAGAAGGACCTGACGGGCACGACCCCCTTTGATGTCATGGTCATCCCCGGCCTCAACGGCTGGTCCCGCCTGACCCGACCCACCCGCGACGCGATTCTCCGCCGGGTGAACGAGGGCGCGGGCCTGGTGCTGATTCATCCGTTCATCGGCGATGTCGAGCATCACCCGTTTGCTGGCGACGAGAAAGTCGGGGATACGCGGCTCTGGGAGGTGTCGCCTCTCGTGGACTGCCCAAACGACACCATCGGTGAGGACGGCTATCCGGAGCTGAACAAGGTGGCGATCACGCGGGGCAGGTGGGAGTCCGTGAAGGATCACTTCATCACCCGCGGCGTGCCGCTCGCCTTGCTCCCCGAGGGCACCCTCGGCGGCTCCCTCTATACGTACCGCGCGACCGGCGACGTGCTCGTGAGCTCCGGAGAGCACCCCGTCCTCGCGGTCAAGCAGTACGGGAAGGGCCGGGTTGTCGCTCTCGCCTATGTAGAGGAGGGCTTTCTGCCGCAGGCCGTGGATCCTGTCGAGACACGTGTGAACTGGGATTACTGGGAGTATCAGTACTCCCTGCTTGCCCGCGCCATCGTCTGGGCCGCCGGGCGCGACCCCAGGGTGGCGGTCGTCTCCTTTGCCGCGAAGCCGGAGGGCGCGTCGCTCACGCTCGCTGCTGGGGACATGACCAGCGTAACTGTGGACATCGCCGGGAAGAACGAGGTCGGCCAGCCCATCGGCGCTTTCCACGGGCGGGTCGACCTGACGGCAGGTGAGAATGCCGTGCCCATCCCCGCCGCCGCCCTGCGTCCGCCTAGTGGGTGGCCTGAGGGGAAGCTCATCTTCGACTTGATCGTCCGCGACGCCGACGGCGCTACGCTCGACTGGGCATCCGCCACCTTTGACGTGCGAAAGCACGCTACCCTTGTCGAGGCCAAGCCCTCCGCCGGCTTCTACCAGCGGGACGACACGCTTCGCGTGGCGATCCGCGCGGAAGGCAGCCTTCCCGGCCTGCGCCTCCGGTTCGCTGTCACCGACGACCACGACCGCATCCTGACCCGCCAGGAGCGTCCAGCCGTCGCGCGTGGCGAGTTCACCTACCGGCTCGCTGACTTCCTGGGCCAGTTCGCCTCGGTCACCGCCGAGCTCGTGGACGCGCATGGCTTCACGGTCGATCGCCTTGAGAGCAAACCCGTTCTCGTTCGGCCGAAGGAGCGCCGCGAGCGCGAGTACGCTGCCCGGATCGGGTTCTCGAGTCTGCGCCCGTATTTCCGCGCCGTTCGCCTGCGCCAGATCCGCGCCGCCGCTGCCGACACGGGCATGACCTGGACAGAGGGCATCAACAACGACCTCGACGTCCCTCGGGGCAGCTTCGGCATCTACTGGTATGATCGCGGTCCTGAAGATGCGGCCGGTATCGAGAAGTGCATTCAGGACTACCAGCGCACCGGCAACATCTCGGCCCTCCCCTACAACGCCCGGAAGGCACTCTACCAGCGGACAGGGGACAAGAAGCTTCTCGTGCGCACCCCCTCCTTCAGCGATCCGGCCTTCATGGACGACCTGCGGCGCCGCGTCTACAAGAGCGCCGAGGAGAAGGCTCCCTGTGGCCTCGATTACTACTTCGTCGGAGACGAGGGCTCACTTACCTCCTATACCGACCCCTTCGACTTCTGCTGGGGAGAGCACACCCTCGCGGCGTTCCGCGACTGGCTGAGAACGCAATACCGTTCCCTTGAAGCGCTGAACCGGGAGTGGAAGACCGATTTCAAGGAGTGGAACGCAGTCGTTCCCTACACTACCGAGGAGGCGCAGCGGGCCGGCAGCTATGGCCCCTGGGCCGACCACCGCACGTTTATGGAGATCGTTTTCGCGAACGCCTACCAGGCCGTCCGCGACGAGGTCACCAGAGGCGATCCGGAAGGACACATTGCCGTCTCCGGCACTCAGGTCACCACTGCCTACGATGGCTGCGATTGGTACCGCCTGGACAAGGTCATCGACGACTTCCTCTCCTACGGCGGAGGGAACCAGTGGGACCTCCACCGCTGCTTCGCCAAACCCGGCGCCATGATTGGCTTCTGGACTGGCTATGGCTCCCATGGCCTGGGTGTGCAAAGCGCGATCTGGAACGCGGCGATCCACAATGTGCTCTATCCCCAGATCTTCTGGCTCTCCTCCTTCCTCAACCCGGATTTCACACACTCCAAGTCAGCGCGGGACATGGGCGAGGCCTTCAGAGCACTCCGCTATGAGGGCGTCGGGAAGCTCTTCCTCGAGTCGGAGCGGCTTCAGGACGGCATCGCCATCCACTACTCGATGCCTTCCATCCACGCCGCTGCGATCACTCCGGCGCGGTCCGCGCAGACGGGAGACGAGTCGCGCACGTTGTCCAGTGATCGTGGTGCCTGGGTCACCGCGGTCAACGATCTGGGGATGCAGTTCGACTTCGTTGCGTACGAACAGCTCGAGAAGGGCGTCCTTGACTCCGGCAAGTACAGGGTTTTCGTGCTTCCCTTCTCGGCGGCACTCTCGCCGGCCGAGGTCAAGGCGATCCGCACTTTCGCCGAGCACGGCGGCGTCGTTCTCGCGGACGCGGCCGCAGGTGTCATGGACGACCACTGTGCCTGGACTGAGGGCGGGGCGCTCAACGATCTTTTCGGCATTTCCACCTCCCCGTCGGCCGCGCGCAGCTTCTCCCACCTTCCCGGCCCCGTGTCGGTCACCAAAGAGGGGAAGGCCTGGGGCCTCGACCCCGGCCTTCTCACCGATCTGCCGGCGGCCGAGGCGGTGAAGGCGTCCACGGGGGCAGCCCTCCTCAGGATCGGCGAGAACGACGCCGTCATCGTCCACCGCGTC
>JBEKKD010000237.1:0-6756 GCA_050010895.1 Armatimonadota bacterium | reverse complement strand
GGGGCGGCTCCGTGTAGTTTGGAACGCCCCGCCTCCGGGGCGGCTCCGTGCAGTCCTGGGGCGGCTTCCCTCAGTTGGAAACGCCCCGAAAGCGTTGCCGTTCCCGCCGAAGGCGGGAATCAGCGTCAATCCGCGTCCATCGGCGGATGGCCTTTGCCTTTGCCGTTCCCCCCGCCTCCTCGCCCTCCCGTTTGACCCTCCCAAACACCCCATGCTATCATCGCCTCATCATGCCCGATGCACGTCGCATTGTAGCCACCGACTGCGGCTCCACCACAACCAAGGCCATTCTCATCGAGCGCGCCGATGGCGGCTACCGCCTTCTCGGCAGAGGCGAGGCCCCCACCACCGTTGAGGCGCCGTTCGACGATGTCACTGTCGGCGTGCGCAATGCCGTGGGCGAGCTGGAGGAGCTGACCGGGCGCCGGTTTCTCGATGACGTGCGCGTGCACACCCCCTCCTCCGAGGACGCAGGAGCGGATCTCTATCTCTCCACATCCAGCGCCGGCGGCGGCCTTCAAATGCTCGTCACCGGCGTCGTGAAGACCATGACCGCCGAGTCGGCCCAGCGGGCCGCGCTGGGCGCCGGCGCCATCGTCATAGACGTCATCGCGGTTGACGACGGCCGCGCCGACCACGAGCGCATCGCGCGCATCCGCGCCATCCGCCCCGACATGATCCTGATGTCCGGCGGCACCGAGGGCGGCACCGTCCAGCATCTCCTGGACGCCGCCGAACTGCTCGTCGCCGCCGACCCGCACCCCCGCCTGGGTCGCAGCTTCAAGCTCCCGGTGATCTACGCCGGCAACTCGGCCGCCAGGCAAGGCGTCGAGCAGATTCTCGGCGCTCGCGTCGACTTGATCGACGTCGAGAACCTGAGGCCGTCGCTCGAGCGCGAAGACCTGGGCCCGGCTCGCGAGGCCATCCACCGCCTCTTCCTCGAGCACGTCATGGCCCAGGCGCCGGGCTACGATAAGCTGCTGACCTGGACCAGCGCGCCGGTTATGTCCACGCCCCGCGCCGTCGGCGAAATGGTCCAGCTTGCCGCCAAAGAAGAGGGCGCCGACGTGCTCGCGGTCGATATCGGCGGCGCCACCACAGACGTCTTTTCCGTCTTCGGCGACCAGTTCCACCGCACCGTCTCCGCCAATCTGGGCCTGAGCTACAGCGTCTGCAACGTCCTCGCCGAGGCCGGCGCTGCGGGCATCAGGCGGTGGATTCCCGTCCCGGTCGCGGAGAACGATCTCCGCAATCGCCTTCGCAACAAGATGATCCGCCCCACCACCATCCCCCAGACCACCGACGATCTCCTCATCGAGCAAGCGGTGGCGAGGGAGGCGCTGCGCCTCGCCCTCATCCACCACGGCGCACTCGCCTCCGGGCTCAAGGGCGTGCAGCAAGCCCGCACCATGGCCGACGTCTTCACCCAGACCGCCGGCGGCCAGAGCCTTGTCGATATGATGTCGCTTGGCCTCATCATCGGCAGCGGCGGCATCCTCTCCCATGCCCCCCGCCGCTCGCAGGCCGCCATGATGATGATCGACGCCTTCGAGCCGCAGGGTGTGACCAAGCTTGCGGTTGATTCCATTTTCATGATGCCACAGCTCGGCGTGCTCGCCTCCGTCATGCCCGATGCCGCGATGGAGGTCTTCCGCCGGGACTGCCTCATCCCGCTCGGAACCGTCATCGCGCCCGTCGGCAAATCGCGCGAGGGCGACGTCGTCCTGGAATGGGAGATCGGGCAGGAGAGCGGCAAACTCCGCGCCGGCGAGCTCCGCTGCGTTCCGCTGGCAGCCGACCAGACCGCAGACGCCTCTCTCCAACCCCGTCGCGGCATCAATGTCGGCGCGGGCAGCGGCCACAAGTGGACCGGCCGCGTCAGCGGCGGCGCCGCCGGCATCATCCTCGACGGCCGCGGCCGCCCGCTCCACCTTCCCGCCGATGACCAGATCCGCGTCGCCAAGCTCGCCGACTGGATGCGAGCCGCCGGCGCCATGCCGGGGGTGGACTGACCATGCCCGTCGCCTATACCCCGGGCCTCCGAATAGCCGCCGACACCATTGTTCGCCGGACGCGTCGCCTGCCCATGCGCGGCGAGGTGATGGTGAAGCTCGGTGACATCATCGGTGCGGAGACAGTCGTCGCGCGGGCGCAGCTTCCCGGCGACATGAGCGTCCTCCGCGCCGCCCAGATGCTCCACGTCGAGCCCCACGAACTCGACCAATATCTGGTGAAGCGTCCCGGTGACCAGGTGCAGCCCGGCGATGTCGTCGCTCGGACGCAGGGCATGTGGGGGCTCTTCAAGAGCGAGGTGCGCGCCCCCATCGCCGGAACCATCGAGGAGATCAGCGCCACGTCAGGCTACGTCCGTCTCCGCGAGCGACCCAAAGACATCGATGTGCTGGCCCATATCGCCGGCCGCGTGATCGAGGTGATCGAGAGCGAAGGCGCGGTCGTCGAAGCCCGCGGCGCACTCGTCCAGGGCATCTTCGGCGTCGGCGGCGAGCGCCGGGGTCGCATCCGTGTGGCGACCGAAGGCTTGGACCAACCGCTTCGCGCCGAGCAGATACCCGACTGCGCGGGCTGCGTCCTCATCGCCGGAGCCGGCGCGGACGGCGCAGCCATCGCCAAGGCCGCCGAGGCCGGCGCCACCGGCCTGGTCGTCGGCGCGGTCAACGACGAATCCCTGCGCCAGTACGTCGGCTACGACATCGGCGTCGCCATCACCGGCCACGAACCCGTTCCCATGACCCTTATCCTCACCGAGGGCTTTGGCGAACTGCCCATGGCCAAACGCACCTGGGATCTGCTCTCCTCCCTCCAGGGCGAACTCGCCTCCATCGACGGAGCGACCCAGATCCGCGCCGGCGTCATCCGCCCCGAGATCATCGTCACCCATCAAGCGGCCAGCCAGACCCCGCCCGATGCCCCGCCCGCGCAGATCCTCGAGACCGGCGCCCGCGTGCGAGTGATCCGCGAGCCGCACTTCGGCGCGCTCGGCCGCGTGAGTTCCCTGCCCTCCGATCTGACGGAAGTCGAGACCGAATCCAAGGTGCGCATCGCCATGGTCAAGCTCGACCGCGGCGACGAGGTGCGCGTCCCCCGCGCCAACCTGGAGCTGATCCAGCAATGAGCCTCTCCCTTCCCACCCGGCTCACGGTTCCCGTCATCTTCGGCGTCGCCCTCGCTACCGGCTTCTCCGGCGCGGTCGTGCCCGGCTCGCTTCTCGCTGTGGTCATCACGAATTCCGTGCGCTTCGGCTGGGTCGCTGGCCCCATCATGATGATCGGCCACGGCATCCTCGAGCTTGCCGCCGTCGTACTTCTCACCACCGGCCTCATCAAGTTCGCCCGCTCCCCCGTGGTCCGTGGCGTCATCGGCCTCATCGGCGGCCTCGTCCTGCTCTACCTCGGCTACCTCACCGTACAGATCCCCGGCGAAGCCTCCGCTGCCGCGGGGCAAGCCGCCTCCAGTTGGCTGCACCTCATCCTCCTCGGCGGCGTCATGAGCATGGCCAACCCCTACTGGTGGCTCTGGTGGGCCACCATCGGCGTCGCCCACATCGGCTGGGCAACGCAGAAAGGCCCCGGCGGCGGCGTCATCTACTTCACCGGCCACATCCTCTCCGATGTCGCCTGGTACTCCGCCGTCTCCATCACGCTCGCCGCTGGGAGGTCCATCTTCTCTCCACCGGTCCTGCGGGGTATCTATGTAGCGTGCGGCGTGTTCCTCGTCGTCCTCGGTGTCCTGTTCATCGTTGGAGGAACCAGGTCGTTGCGCCGGAATCCGAATCATCATCCTGAGCGCAGCGAGGGATCACTCCGTTGAGGATTGTTCTGCACGAGGAGTCAGTGCCGTGACCCTCCGTCGCGACTTCGTCATACTCCTGGGCATCCTGGTGGTCGGCTGGACGCTGCTCATGGCCGGCCTCGCCCGCTGGCAGCGCAGCAGGCCCGTCAGCCCGGCCGCCGCCGAACCGCCGCTGATCCGATATCCCGGCGCCGAATCGGCGCCCGAGCAGACCGCCGACCCCACCGGTTTCCGCAGGTACTGGTTCCATCTCAACGAGGACTACCCGTCGCTATCGGTCTACAACTTCTACAAGCAGCAGCTCGAGGGCGAGCGGTGGCGGCCGCTCGGTCAGGGCCAGCCGCAGTGGGTCCGGCGGGAGGACAGGGACGTGTCGAGGGATCTCTTTCGCGCCACCTGGATCTCCGCCAATGGGCTCTTCCAGATCGACCTCGAGATGACATCGACCGTGCAGGTGACGAAACATGACGACGCGCGGGTCGAGCAGCGCCAGCCCGGCATGGACGTCTTCGTGACCATGCGACGCGCCCTCATGCCCGGCATCACCACCCCGATACCGGAGCCCAATCCGCAGCGGGAAGCCCCCTCCGCCCCGCAGATACAGGTGAAATGATGGCCCGCATGACCTGCTTGTCATTCCGAGGGAGAGAGAGTCCGCTCACGCGGACTCGACGACCGTGGGAATCTCGCCGCTCTCCTCCGTTGCGTCGGTACTCGCGCGCTACAGAGCTTCAGCGACGGAGGGTCACTGCCGACGCCGCAAGTTTGTCATTGCGAGCCGGTGAGGCCCGTCAGGGACTCACCGCGCGTGGCAATCTCTTCGGTTCTGGTGGTTTCGGGACTTCAGTCCCGAAACCACCGCCTTCACTGCCGCCGCGCGGAGACGGCTCCCCGCCTCCCCTCCCTCACCTTCATCTCCCTCGCCTGCACCATCAGACTCCGATCCGTATGCGACTCCGGGTCGAGCGCCAGCGCCTGTTCCAGCGCCGACATCGCCTCATCCGGCTGCCGCAGCGCCAGGTGCGTCTTTCCGAGATACGAGTACGCAGCCGCATTCCGCGGGTCGCGCGCGATCGCATCTTGGTAGCGCTCCACCTCCGCCGATAGATGCTCCCGCTCCTTCCGCCGCCAGTAAAGGTACTCCCACACCAGCAGCGACAGCAGCGCCAGGTAGATGAAAGCCAGAATGCCCAGGAATCCCCACCCGCCGGAGACGATCGAGACAACACCCAGCGCGAACGCCGCCGCCAACAGCGTCGCCCCGATCGCCGCCTCGTTCCACGACAGCGTGTTGTCCAACCACCCGCTGAACAGCCACCACCCGATCAGTCCCATGCACGGCACGAAGATGAACGCCTTGAACAACCGCTCGATGATCGCGACGATCTCTGGGTTCATTCCCGGATCCTAATGACTCTCGCCCGATGTTACTTCATTGGGCGAGAGCCCGTAGTGAGGTGTTCCCATCAGAATTGGACGCGCCCCAGCCCTCATTGGTTCGCGCCTGGTCCGTTGGGCAGAAGCGTGTCTCCTGCCCATGTTGTCATTCTGAGCGAAGCGAAGCCTGCCCGCCTCCGGCGGGAATCACGTCGTTCCAGCAGTGTAATCGGCGTCCGCCGCGCGGACGGCACTCCTCTCCCTGGAGCGCAGGCATCCCTGCCTGCCCATCCATCCGTAGCGCAGGAGCCTCAGTCGCCCCAGGCGACTTGCCTCCTGCCCCGTTCCCCCTACGCCTCCCCCCTCTGCGGCTCCACGATGATCTTCCGCGCCTGCCGCGCCTTCAGCATCTCCAGCGCCTCGGGCATTTGCTCCAACGTCATCCGATGGCTGATGATCTCCGATACCTTCACCCGTCCCGACGCCAACAGCGCCAGCGCCGCCCCGTGCGTGAACGGGTTGATGAAGCTCCCCGTGATCACGATCTCCCGCGCGTACACGTCATACGGTCTGATGGTGACTTCCGCGTCCGGCGGCGCCACCCCGAACAGCAGCACCCGGCCGCCCTCGCCTGCCAGTCCCACCGCCTGCTGAGCCGTCTCCGCCCCGCCGACGCAATCAATCACCACATCCGCGCCCAGACCGCCCGTCGCCTTCCGCACCACCGCCATCAGATCTTCACCTTTGGGATCGACGGTAGCCGACGCCCCCAGCGCCATCGCCAGATTCCTCTTCTCCGCATCGGGCTCGGACACGATCACCGCCGCCGCCCCCCGCAGCAGAGCCAGTTGCAGCATCACCAGCCCGATCAACCCCGCGCCCAGCAGCACCGCCACCTCCCCCGGCCGCACCTGCGCGCGCTCGATTCCATGAACGCAGCATGCCACCGGCTCCGTCATCGCGCCCACTTCGAACGACATCTGTGACGGCATCTTGTAGAGCTGCCTGGCCGGAAGGCTGCAGTGCGTCGAGAAGCCCCCGTCGAGCGTCACGCCGAATGACACCAGGTTCCGGCAGAGGTGCGTCAGCCCGCGCTGACACGGCCGGCACGTGCCGCAGTTCAGGTTCGGATCGATCACCACTCGGTCGCCCGGGCGGAACGCCGACACCCCCTGCCCCACTTGCTCGATCACCCCCGCGAACTCATGCCCGGGGATGAGCGGGAACTGAGCGGGGAATTCCCCCTCGAAAATGTGCAAGTCCGTGCCGCACACCCCGCACGCCTCCACTCGCACCAGTGCGTGCCACTCCAGCGGCGACGGCGTCTCCCTCTCGACGATCTCGACCTCACCCGGTGTCGGAAAAAGCGCGGCCCTCATCCTCTCCACCTCACTCATGACTCACGCGATTGATCGTTCTTTCCCCCAACCGCCGCGCGCTCCCTGCTCTCACAGCGGGCGGGCTCACCCACCTCCCGCTCCTCGCCTCCCCGGGCTATAATGTCTGTAGGGCAGGAGCTTCAGTCGCCTCGGGTGACGTGTCTCCTGCCCCTCTTCCCCTGTGGGAGCC
>JBEKKD010000236.1:0-6764 GCA_050010895.1 Armatimonadota bacterium | reverse complement strand
GTCCGCCAGCCAGGCCGGCGCGCACGAAATGATGCCGTACTCGTTCGCGCTGGTCGGCCTGATCGCCACCATCATCGCCGCCGCGATCTGGCTGACCACCACGGGGCTGTCGCTGCCACTCGCCCTCATGGAGGTCATCATCTACGTCCTCGTGATCGCGCTGGTGATGACCCGCGCCACGGCCGAGGGCGGCCTGCTGATGACGGAGATCATCTTCACGCCGCTCGATATATACGGCATGTTCGGCCAGCGGCGCCTGCTCGGCGCCGGGAACCTGACTGCGGAGGTGTTCGCTACCGTCCCGTTCGCCGGCGACATGCGAGGGCTCACCCTCCAGGGGATGATGGACACGCAGAAGATCGCTGACAGCATCGGCATGCGCCTGAAGTCGCTTCACGCGGCGCTCTGGGTCGGCATCATCGCCTCCCTGATCGCCGGCTTCGCCATCCTGCTCTGGGTGAACTACCGCCAGGGAGCCATGGCCGGCAGCGGCCAGTTCTCCTGGCTGTCGGGCGTGTTCTTCGAGGAGCACGCGGCATTCCTCTCCGGCGAAGAGCGCGTCAACCCGATGACGTCGGTCTGCTTCTTCCTGGGCGCCGCCTTTACCATCTTCCTCGCCGCGATGCGCCGGCAGTTCTGGTGGTGGCCGCTCCATCCCCTCGGGTTCGTGATGGTCGGCTCGTGGTCACTGGTGGTCTACTGGCTGGCGATCTTCCTCGCCTGGCTGATCAAGACCCTGATCGTGCACTACGGCGGCCTCTCGGGCTACACCAAGGCGCGGCCTTTCTTCCTCGGCCTCATCTTCGGCGAGATGACCATCGCGGTGGTCCTGACGCTCGTCGACGCCATCTGGCACATCCCCGCGCCGTATATTCCGTTCGATTGACGGCGGGCGCAGCGCGCTCGTCGCAGGCGGCCGAGCAACAGAAAGGCGCCCGCTGAAGCGGACGCCTTTCGTGTCAATCCCATCTGTGCTCCGAGCTACTTGACTTCCGCGGTCCCGCCGGCGTCCTCGAGAGTCTTCTTGGCGGCGGCAGCATCGTCTTTGTTCACGCCTTCCTTGACCGACTTGGGCACGCCCTCCACCAGCTCCTTGGCTTCCTTCAGCCCCAGGCTGGTGAGCTCGCGCACGGCCTTGATCACCTGGATCTTCTTCTCGCCGAAACTGGTGAGGATGACGTCGAACTGCGTCTTCTCCTCCACCTCCACGACCGGCCCCGCTGCGGCCGCGGCCGGCGCCGCCATCGCCATCGCGCTCACGCCGAACTTCTCCTGGATCGCCTTCACCAGCTCGTTCAGCTCCAGGACGTTCATCTCTTCGATTGCGGAGATGAACTCCTCGTTGGTCAACTTTGCCATCTGTTCCTCCATCATCTCTCGGCGCGGACACCCGCGCTCTCTGTCGCATTGGTCGCTTCGGCGGTCTGCCGCGAAGTCACAGCTCACGCGGCCGCGCCTGCGGCCTCTTCCTTCTGCTTCGCAACCGCCTGGAGAGTCATCATCAGATCGCGCGGCACCGCCTGCAGCGTGCCAACCAACTGGCTCAGCGGCGCGGACAGCACGCCTGCCAGCCTGCTCAGCAACATCTCGCGCGGCGGGAGCGTGGCCAGCTCGGCCACCTGCGCGCCGTCGAACAACTGCGATTCGACCCAGCCGCCCTTGAACTCGAGCTGCTGATGCGTCCGGGCGAATGTGCTCATTTCCTTGAGCACGCCCACGGCATCGCCCTGCACGAAGGTGATGGCCACCGGACCTTTCATGTGCTGCGCCAGGCCCGACCGTGCGTCGCTGCCCAGCGCGCGCTGGAACAGGGTCTTCTTCACGATCCGCACCTTCGCGTTCAGCTTGGCCAACGTGCGGCGAAGCTCAGTGAGCTCTTTCACTTTCATGCCGCGGTAGCCGGTGACGATGATGTGCGGCCGGGGCTCGAGCATGCTCTCCAGCTCGGCGATCACCTGCCCCTTCTCTGACTTCCTCAATAGATCTCACCTCCATTCGCGGGCGGCGTTCTCGCCGCGGGTATCGCAAAACAAAAAGCTTCCCCGGCCGAAGCGGGGGAAGCTGTACGTGCGTGTCAGCACATCGCCTTCCTGCCTCGGCGGGCGCCCCATCGGGGTCTTCTGTGAGGCTGCGGCTTCCCGCGGCCTATCCACACCTGCTGTCTCCGGCAGATCGCGCGCTCGCGCGTCTGTCATTCAGTTGTCCTGAAAACGAACGCCTACATCACCTCGGCGGTGGACTGCGCCTCGCTGGTGTCGATCAGCAGCGACGGGCCCATCGTGGAGCTGATGGAGATCTTGCGCAGATACTGGCCCTTCGCACTGGCGGGGCGGGCTCTCATGATCGCGCCCATCAGCACCGAGAAGTTCTCCTTCAGTTGCTCCGGCGTATAGGAAACCCGGCCGATCGGCGCCTGGATCACTCCGCCTCTGTCCATGCGGAATTGCACCCGGCCGCTCTTGAGCTCCCGCACGATGCTGGCGACATCCTCACCGACGGTCCCCGCCTTCGGGTTGGGCATCCGGGGCCCGAGGCGCTTCCCCAGGCGGCCCACCACGCGCATCATGTCTCGTGTGGCGACCAGCACGTCGAAGTCCTTGAAGCCTGCCTCGATCTTCTGAACCAGTTCCTCTCCGCCCACCTCGTCGGCGCCGGCCGCTTCCGCCTGGCTGGCCGCCTCGCCCCGCGCGAACACGAGAACCCGCGGCGACTTGCCCGGGCCGTGAGGAAGGGTCACCACGCCGCGCACCACCTGCTCGCCCGATTTCGCGTCCACCCCGAGCTTGATAGCGACATCGACGGTTTCGGGGAATCTCGCCGACGACGTTTCTTTGATCCGCTGGAACGCCTCGTCCGGCGAGTACGCCCGCTCCTGATCGAGCACTGCCACCGCGGCAGTATATCGCTTGCCGTGTTTCATCTCTCTACCCTTCGATCTTCAGGCCCATGCTGCGGGCCGTGCCCTCGATCACCTTGACCGCCGCGTCGACGTCGTTCGCGTTGAGATCCCGCATCTTGAGTTGGGCGATCTCCCGGATCTGAGCCGGTGTGACGGAGCCTGAAGTCGTACGCCCGGCCTCGCCCGATCCCTTCTCGATCCCGGCGGCCTTCCGCAGGAGCTGGGAGGCCGGAGGCGTCTTCAACTCGAATGTGTATGAGCGATCCTCGTAGATCGTCACCTCGACGGGCACGATCGTCCCGACCTGCTGCGCGGTCTGCGCGTTATAGGTCTTGATGAGCTCCATCAGGTTGATCCCGTGAGGCGCCAGCGATGGGCCCACCGGCGGCCCGGTCGTCGCCTTCCCCGCCTCTATCTGGAGCTTCACTATCGTCCGAACCTTCTTCGCCATCGCCCTCTCCGTCAGTCCAGCTTTTCGACATCGGCAAAATCGACCTCGACCGGCGTCTCTCGCCCGAAAATCGACACCAGCACCTTGAGCTTCTCCCGCTTGACGTCCACGTCCACGATCTTGCCGTGAATGCCGTCGAACGGCTCGGAGGTGATCCGGACGGTCTCGGTGACCTGCCATGCCGCTCGCAGCGGCGGCGCTTCCTCGCTGACCGCGCTCAGCAGCCGTTCCACTTCCTCCGGCTGCAGCGCCACCGGCTGCCGGTCCGGACCGACAAACCCCGTCACCCCTGCGGTGTCCCGGATCAGATGTCGGGTCTGGTCGTCCAGCTCCATCTCCACGATCACGTAGCCGGGAAACACCTTGTGCTTGCTCACCTGCCGCCGGCCACGCCGGGTGCCCCGCAGCTCCTCCTCCGTCGGGACGAGGATGCGGCCAACCCGCTCTCCGAGCCCCATGGAAGCGGCCCGCCTCTCGATGCTGACCTTCACCTTGTCTTCGTGACCGGTGAAGGTATGAACTACATACCAATGCTTCGCCATATCAGCCGTGCACTCGTGCGGCTGGATCGCACCGGCCGCAACATGCCCTCTCCGGATCAGTCTCCCGGCGCGTCTACTGCGGGAACAACGGCCTGGTGATCTGCACCAGAATCTTGTCCCAGAAGAAGATGAACAGGCCCACGACCAGGACGACAGCCACTACCAACCCGGTCATCTTCGTGACTTCCTCGCGGGTCGGCCAGATGACTTTCTGCAATTCCAGCCACGCATCTCGGAAGAATCCTTTGACGCGCGCGCCCTGCCCGGTTCTAGCGACTGCCACACGCCGCTCCTCTGCGATCGCTCTCATGCGTACTCTCTATCGAACGTCACACCCGACTGCCCGAATACCCTCTCCAGGCATCTCGAACACAGACCGCCCGCTCAAAACGCCAGCCGCGGAACTGCCGGTGGGGATGGCAGGCCCGGAGGGACTCGAACCCACAACCACCGGTTTTGGAGACCGGCGCTCTACCAATTAGAGCTACGGGCCTGCATGGGTGCGACTCGGCTAGACGCCTCGGCCACGATGGCCGGCGAAGGCCTTCTCAGCGACCCGCCCGCGCGGTGAGCCCTGTCTCTCTGTGCTCAGTGTGTTTCCGGCACGCAGGGCAATACTTCTGCAGCTTCATGCGGTCCGGGTCATTGCGCTTGTTCTTGAAACTCGTATAATTCCGGCTGCGGCACTCAGTGCACGCCCACCAGAAGCCTCTATCGTGGATCCGGCTTCCCCGCGGCAAGACGGTGCTCCCTTTCTATAGGCCAAGAAAAACCGAGCCAGCGGCCCAATTCACCTCCGGCTGGCTCAACTACACGGACTCTACCACATCGCAGGGCCCTCGTCAAGGCTTTTCGAGGCCAGGCGAACGGCTAGCTCCGCCCTACAGCGGCAACTGGAACGCCCGCTGGATATAGACGGCCATCTGATCCCGGGTCACCACGTACTCCGGATGGTATGTACCATCCGGAAAGCCCTGCACGATCATGTGGGACTTGCAGTACTCGATGTACTTGTAGGCCCAGAACGTGGTCGACACATCCGGGAAATCAGGCGTCGCCGGCGGCGTGTAGTTCGCCAGCCCGGCATCTCCCGTGGGGCTCACGATGCTGCGGGCGACATAGACCGCCATCTGATCCCGTGTCACCGGCTCCTGCGGGCGATAGCCATCGGAGTACCCGGCCACGATCTGCTGGGCGTAGCAATACTCGATGTATCTGTAAGCCCAGTAGTCAATCGGTACATCCGGGAAGTCCGCTACCGCCGGGCCGCTCGGCACCTCGGCGTCCCCGCCCGCGAGGGCGCGGGAAATGTAGACGGCCATTTGATCCCGGGTGACGGGCAAGCTCGGCTGATAGGTGCCATCGGGATAGCCGGCGACGATGCCGGTTTCGGCACAGGCGTCGATTTCGACGTAGGCCCACTGCTCGAAGGGGACATCGGTGAACCTGGGGTAAACGTAGTGCACTAGCTGCATATCGTAGTCGTCCACGGACCAAACCGAGCCGTCCGCCTGGTTTACCGCGATGTCGCCGTTCGAGAAAGAGCCCCACGCCCGCCACAGCAGACTCCCGTCGGCGGCGAAGTGCATCAGCGGGCCCACGTTGTTCACGCCCACCCAGACGGACCCGTCTTTCCAGTTGACTGCCATCGCATGAGGATAGAGAAACACGTCGCCTCGGAACAGGTCCTTGCCGTCTGCGCCCAGGTGCACTATCTGGTGGCTGTAGCAATCGGCCACCCAAGCGGTGCTGTCGGTGAGGTTGACTGCGATGGAGTTGGGCATGGAGAATCCCCCCATTCTCCACAGCTCCGTTCCGTCCGCCGCCAGTCGCACCACCCGATCGTGATAGGTATCGCTCACCCAGCATGAGCCGTCACTGGGACTGACCGAGATGGAGAAGGGACCGGAGAAATCCCTTCCGCTCCACACTTCAGTGCCATCGGCGGCGATGTGGTACACGCCGGACTCGACGAAGTCGCCGGCGCCAGCATCCCAGAGCCCTTCGTCCGCCACCCAGCACGATCCATCCGTGGGGTTTGCCTCAATGGACCAGGGATGATAGTACTGCCCGCCGCGCCAGAACTCCCTGCCCTCGGCATCAATGTGCATGAGGGTGCCGTACACAAGCTGATCGGCACCGTCCAGGTACCCATCCGAGGCGATCCAGCAAGAGCCATCGGCCGAGTCCACGCTCACCGCCACCGGGAGAGGAATGTCCTCTCGCTGCCAGAGTTCCATCCCGCGCTTGGACAGGTGCACTACCTTGCCGTATCCCGTTGGCGACTGGTCCGCCACCCAACATGAGCCGTCACTGGGGTTGACGCTAACGGCATGCGTCGTGCTCCAATATCCGGCCCCAAGGTAGAAGAAGCAGCTTGCCTGCGGGAGTTCCACCCCGCTGGCAGCGAAGTGAGCGAGGCGGCCGTTGTTGCAGTCAGCGACCCAGCACGACCCGTCGAGGGGGCTGACGGCCACGGAGAGAGGGTCATCGAAACTCCCTCCCCGCCACAACTCGCTCCCGTCGGCGGCAAGATGAACCAGCCCTCCTGCCCAGGTGGGGCCTGGAGACAGCTCGAGCACCCAGAGCGTGCCGTCTGCGGGGTTCAGAGAGACGCCGATGACCAGGCCGGTGAAGCTGGACTGCGCCAGAATCTGGCCATCCGCGCCGACGTGTACCACTCTGTCATGCAGGCTGTCGGCCACCCAGCAGGAGCTGTCTCTCCCATCGACGACGATGTCACCGGCCTCCCAAAAGCCAGCGCCGCTCCAGAGCTCCTGACCATCCGCCGACAGGTGAATCAGGTTGTACTCGTCTGCCACCCAGCAGGAACCATCATTGGGGTCCACGGCGACAGCATACGGGGTAAGGA
>JBEKKD010000235.1:0-6774 GCA_050010895.1 Armatimonadota bacterium | reverse complement strand
GACCGATCCTGGTGTGCAGTGTGGGTTCTACAACTGGGGCCCCGGGAACAGCTACTTGATGAATGTCAAGCATCCCGGCCATCCTTCCCAGTTGGTGTGGGCGCGGTCGCCCACTGAGGCGTACACCACGATCGCCCCGGACGATCCGACCCTGGGGGACGGGATTCGTGGCCTTAGCCCGCACTTCGACCCCCAGATGAAATGGGTGGTCGTTGAGGCGAGCCGTGTGGGAGCACCGGAGGACTCCCGTAGGGTCGAAATACTGGCGATCGCGCTTCATGGCAGCAATACCAAGAGGATCTGGCAAAGCGAACACTTTGCAGATGTGGTGAGCTTCGTGAGTAATCCCCGTGATCCACAGACGCCGATGGTCTTGCTCGGCGGCCAGATCTCTGGGGAGGCAGGCGGATCAGAGGTGGCCGCCATTGCCGTTCCCTCCGGCGCGGTGCTGTGGAGATCCCGGCTCAGCGATGAGCCTGCGCGTGTGGGAGAGATCCAGCCCTATGGGCCAGGGCAAGTGATCGTTCCTGTGATGATCGGCGGATCGATCCTTCCGGGATCTGGCATTCACACCGAGATCTTTCGGGTACATCTGGCAGACGGGGAGGTTAGCCAGATTGCCGACGTGCCGGCAGACTGCAGCTCCCTGGCAGCGCTCAAGGACGCGGGTAGCCCCTCGGTCTTCATGGCGAGCAGTTGGGACGTGTGGCAGGTTGGCCTTCCTGGTTCGGGCGTGCTAACGAGGAAGGTAGTGGACGGATCGTTGGTTGCACGTCCTTGGGGCCCCATCAGACGCTCCTCAGATGGGGACATTGAAGCCTATTTCTGGGGCATCCATTGCCTCTATCGATGTCATCTAAGAGCAGGGATGAGTGAGATCTTTTGGGGGCGTCGGCTACTCAGTGATGATCCACCGCGGGTAGCGCGATGAGGCGAAGGCAGAGGCGCCAAGGCGCATGTCCGTCGCGCGCCTTTCCAAGTTCCTCGCAGCCGCGGCCCGCGATGGTCCGCGTAGGGCGACGGCCGCGCACAGAGGCGCATCAGCCTTTCATCAGTGTCGCCATCATACTTCTTAGTCTGGTTGCGACGCCGCCTGTTCGCGCCGCGGAGAGGCCGCGCCTCGCGCACGGAGGTTCCGCCATGTCTGTCTCACCCTCCCTGACCTCCGCCCAATCGCTGCTGTGGCCCCAGCCGCGTCAGGTGGAGCCGGCCGCCGATGTGCGGCTGCGCGTACCGATCCGGATCGCGGCCCCGGCAGAGTTCGCGGCTCCGGCCGCACTGCTCCGGCGGGAGGTGGACAGCCTGTTCGGTTCGGCCGCCGGAGAGAACCACGCCGGCACGGTGGTGCGCCTCGCCCTGGCGCCTCAAGCCCTGCCGAAGCCTGAGGAGTACACGGTCGAACCCACTGGCGGAGGTGTCCTGCTGAGGGCACACGATACCCAGGGCGCCTTCTGGGCGGTGCACACGCTGGCCACGCTGCTCGGCCGGGCTCGCCGGGTTGCGGGCGGTTACCAGGTGACGATCCCCAGGATTCGGGACTGGCCGGACACGCCGTTCCGGGCCTTCATGATCGAGGGCGCGTGGGCGCACGACCTCGACGACTACAAGCGCACCCTGGAGCTGCTGGCGCGGCAGCACATCACCTACTTCGCTCTTGAGTTCGGGCCACAGGTGATCCTTGACTTCGATCCCACCATCGCTGAGGGAGGCAGGTTCACCAAGGCGCAGGCCCGCGAAGTCATCGCGTACGGACGCAGCCTCGGCCTGAAACCGATCGGCTATCTGAACCTGCTGGGCCACGTCGATCGCAGCTATCAGAAGGCGCCCTACACGCAGCACGGCGGCCTCGACATTCGCAACGAAGAGACCTACGACAAGTTCGTCTATCCCATCCTGTCCGAGATGTTGGACGTGTACGGGCCGGTGGAGTACTTCCATTGCGGCATGGACGAGGGGTGGGAGCTGTTCACCTGGCTGTCGAGCCAAGGCTATGATGTCACCAGCCTCCTCGCCCAGCACATCACGCGGATCGACAGCTTCCTCAAAGCGCGCGGGGTGAAGCTGGTCATGTGGCATGACATGCTGATCGCGCCGGACCTCGAAAAGCAACTCGGCGCGCCGGTCGGGCCGGCCAACGGCGGCCCGCCCCAGAACACCGCCGCCGCACTGAACAAGATCCCGAAGGACGTGATCCTGGATTACTGGTTCTACGACCCGCTGCCCGCCTATCCGGCACTGGACTACCTGCGGTCTCAGGGGTTCGCGGTCTGGGCCAGCCCCTGGCAGACGCCGTTCTCGTTCGTGCGCTACGCACAGGCTCGGCAGGCGCCGACGCTGGGCACGCTCTGGTTCGATCCCCCCGGATGCTTCGCCTCACCGGCATTCAGCTCGGTGATCGCCTTCTACGCGCAGGCGACCTGGAACGCCGCGGCCGCGCCGCCTGTGGTGCGCCCCGAGCCTGAGCTGGCCGAGGCCGCCCAGCGCGCCACCAACAGCGTGCTCTGGCGCCGCCGCAGCCTGGGCTTCCCGAGCGACACGGCCCTGCTGCTGTCGCCCACTGGCCCCACTCGGCAGTCCGCTGCAGGCGGAGACTTCTTCGGTGTGCCACTGGCAGTGGACAGGCCCGTGCTCCTTCCGCCCTTGCCGGAGGCGAGCAAGCCGCTCGCGTCGGCCGAGGGAGCGACACGCGTCCGCCTTCTCGGCGGGGCTACACTCCTCTTGGATGGGGCCAACGCCGACCGGCATGAGGATCAACTCATTCTCTATGCCGCGCCGCGGGAGAAGACCGGCACGAACATCTACGGTTGCGAGGTCATGGTCGGCGCCGATGGCGTGGTGCTGGAGGTGAGCGACGGCGTGGGCGACCATGCGGTGCCGGCCGGCGGCTTCGTGTTGTCGGCCCATGGCGCCAAGGTCGATCGGTTGCTGTCCTTGCGCCCTGGTGATCGCATCGCAGTGCTCGGCGCCCAGGGGCAGTGGCTTGGGGGTTGCGAGCCGGCAGTGCTCGTGGCCGAAATGCCGGGCGGCCGCACGCTCCGCGTCGATGGTCAGGACGCGCCACGCGAAGCCGGCCAGTTGGTGCTCTACCATCCCGACTATGACGATGGACGCACCGAGACCAACCAGTACGGTACTGAGGTCATCGTCAGATCCGGCAGGGCGCAGGAGGTGGAGAGTGGCGCTGGCAACAGCGCGATCCCTCCCGATGGCTACGTGCTCTCCGTGCACCAGGATGCGCAGGACGAGGTCCCGGCGCTTCAGGCGCTGCACCCGGGCGACCCCATCCGGCTGCTGCTGGAGAAGGGTGGGAACCGGCAGGACCTGGACCAGGCACTGGCTGAACGCACGAGGGTGTTCCCAGTGGGCGCGCGCTGCGCTGCCCTCTACCTGGCCGTGAGCAGCGACCACAGGAGTTCTCCCGGCGCTTCCCTCGGCGAGTGGCTGGTCCGGTATGCGGATGGCGCGGTGGAACACATCCCCTGCCGCTATGGACGAGAGGCGTTGTCTGCGGAGGGAGACTCGCTGCCCCTGCGTCTCGATGATCCGGTCTGGTTGATTGAGCAGGGCCCGCTGCGCTGCCTGGTGAGGGAGTGGATCAACCCGCACCCCGAGCGCGAGCTCCGCGGGCTTGTGTTCGTGCCGGCGCCAGCCCTCCTGGAGATCGGGGCTCGCATCGCGGCGGTGACGGCGGCTGTTGCGCCGTAGGCGAGTTGCTCGGCCGCGCTGGCAGGACGTGGGCGCGACAAGCCATCGGGGAGACCGGGATGCGCTATCGTCTCGGTTTGGCTTTGAACCGCAGTTCGAACGGCGGCACCTCAAACGGAAACGCCGCGCGGTCCAGCCCCGCGTGTTCGGCGCCGGTAGCGCCGAACTCGTGGGCGCCGATGTCGTACTTCTCGGTCCTGGAGAGATGCGGCCGGGGAGCGTTCCAGAAGTCCAGCGGGTTCTCGTACAGAAGCAGGCCCTGGTCTTTTGCCGCGGATTCGCCCCGCAGTTTGTACCCCTCTGGACCATGCGCGGCTGAGTCCACGAACAGGGGATCCCCGGAACGGGCCTGGGCATCGCCGGCGTATGGCTTGTCCCAGAGGTTGTTCACGAAGTGGAACTGGCTGAAGTCCACCCCCGGGTCTGCTCCCACCCCGCCGGTGTTTTCCCAGAAGATGTTGTTGCGGAACCAGATGTTCCGGTAGTCAGTCAGCGGAGGCCGGCCCTGGACGCCGACGACCCGCTCGCAGTTGTTGAACGCCACCGTGTTGTTATCGAAGTAGACATCGCGAGTGTTGGAGGTGATCAGGAAGATGACTTTCCCGTACACCGAAGGGTCGATGGCGGCCCAGTCATTGTGAACGACGATGTTGTTGCGGATCGCGATGAAATCGCTCAGGAACCGGTTGCTGCTCTCCTCGCCTGATAGCCACACCGCCACGTTGTTCGCCTCCAGGTAGTTGGCGTCGAAGATGGACATGCTGGCATTATCGATCCAGATGGCCGCGATGCCCGTGCCTCGTATCACGTTGTGTCGCGCGGTGGTGTGAATACCCCAATCTTCGTAGAGAATGCCGTCTCCGCTGTTATTGTCGATCTGGCAGTGCTCGATCACCAGGTTCTCCACGGCTCCATTCGCGTTGAATCCGTATCCCTCGGTGCCCTCGGCATTCCACCCCGCATCATGCAGGTAGCAGTTACTCACCTCCACATTCCGGCACTCATCATCCGGATTCCAATGTCCTTCGGGTCCGTCTCCGGAGCCATAGATGTGGATCCCCGACGCCCCGGAATAGGCCATCTCACAATTCCTGATGGTGAGGTCGTGCGCGCTGTACGCGCTAACCCCCTCCTGACAGGCGAAGAACCGGCAGTTCTGGACGGTGATGTGCTCTTTGCGCGCGATGCTCAGCCCTGACCCTGTGGGGTGGTCCGAGGTCATCTGGATCTCGATGCGATCGATGGTGTTGTAGGACCCGGCGTGCAGACCGTCGCTCTGGCCGTCGTTGGTGAAGATCACTCTTCCCGTACCCTCCGCACGCACCGTGATCGGGAGATCCGGGCTCCCGTCCGGTATCTTCACCCCGGAACAGGGGTAGGTTCCCGCCTGGAATACCACGGTGTCCCCTGGTTTGGCCAGGGAGACGGCCTTCGCCACCGTCGCCACCGGGCGCTGCGCGGTGCCGGGATTGGCGTCCGAAGCGTTCTTCCCGGCGCCGGCATACCACACCGCGGCGGAGGCCGGGGTGACAAGCAGCCCCAAGGCTGCCAATACGCCGATCGTGCTGGCAAATCCGTAGTGGATCGTGGATTGCATCGCATCGCCCCCTTTCTCGGAAATCGCGCAGAGAATCTGCGCGAGGTAAATACCTTACTGAAATGCGGGCACAGCGAGACCACCGGAGGGCATCACGGATGCTCTGGCACCGGCGCCCGCACTGGCGAGCGCCCCGTCGACGGCCTCTTGGACGGTCGCAGCATAGCCAAGGCCCAGGTCTTCGGCCTCGCTGCGAGAGTGGTTGTCAGCAACGAGGGTCACCTGGTACTGACTGATGGTCTTAGCGTAGACGTACATGAAGGCGCCGCCAGAGGCGCTGATCTCGCCCGATTTCACCCGTGCCATCAGTGCCGCCGGTGGGACGGCGGCCTGCTGCCGGAAACTCTGCCGGCCCTCCCTGGAGCCAGGGCCGTCCGAACAGGGTGCGACCAGGATCAGAGTCCCACCTGGCCGCACCATGGCGGCCCCGGCGTAGAGCGCGAATACCGCGTGCCCGAACGTCCCGTTCCGTGGGCTGGCCCCCACCACCCCCACCTCCGCCCGCTCCCCGATCGTCACACCATAGAGCTGCCGATATCGCGCCACGCCCTCACGGTGCGCCGCGACCACGTCCCCGGCTACGGCGTCGATGATCTCCAGACCCGGAGAGAGGATGGTGTTGACGATCATGTCGAGATGGGCGAGTCGCGCGATGTCCTCCATGTCCTTGCGGATCGGGTTCCCGTCCACACAGCCGATGGTGACATTCGGATGGTCGGCCAGGCAGTGGTTCTGGTGGATGGTCTCGTGGCCCGCCACCCCGGGGACGATGATCTTCGCGCCGCCGCCGAAACCTGCGATCGGGTGTGCCACAATGCTGCCGATGGCGATACGCAGGTCTGCTTCCACCACAGTCCGGTTGATGAACACAGGCGTGCCGCTGGGTGACGTGCCGAGGTGCACGAGATTGTCGTGAGGGTCGTGGTTGGCGACCGCATAGCGCGCGACGGTATCGGCGCCGACCTTCTGTACCATCTCCTCAGGGGAGAGAGGCCGGTGCATGCCCTTTGCGATGATGATGCGAATATCCTCATCCGCGCACCCGGCGGTGGAGAGCTGCCGCAGCAGAATCGGGAGCACTTTGTAGGCAGGCGTCGGCCTGGTCCAATCATCAACCAGGATCGCCACGCGCTTGCCAGGGCCGGCAAGAGCCGCTACCGGCGCCGCGCCAATGGGCTGGTCGAGCGCGGCCTCCACTGCCGCCGCCTCCCGGGCTGGCCCCGGACGCGCGATCTCGGGGTAGTCGAACACCGACAGGAGCCGTCGGTCTGCGATCTCGAAGCGTTTCTCTGAGTCGCCATAGGGAACGCGAATCGTGGGCATGGATGCCTCCGCACCGCCTGGTCGCACGGCCTATTTCGAGCGAAGCAGCATGCCCCCTGCCGGCCTCACCCACTGTATGAATCGCTTATTCCGCGCGAAGTTGGAACACTGATTCCGATCCAACCCGCACGCGTGTCCCGAGGCAAACT
>JBEKKD010000234.1:0-12105 GCA_050010895.1 Armatimonadota bacterium | reverse complement strand
CCGTGCTGCGGGTGCCGATCACCTTCCCTCCTGAGCCATTCAATGGTCTGCTTCTTTCGGGGATGTGTGTGCCCGATCTCCGCGGCACGCAAGGATCGTTCACCTTCTTCAGCACCGCTGGAGGCGCCGGAGCACAGCACATCGGCGGGCAGCGCCTCCGCCTATCGAGGGAGGGAGGGAAGCTCCGAGGGGAGTTGCCGGGGCCGGCGGCAGCCGGCTCACCCGGCAGCGATCCAGCACGCACCGGCTTCGTCGTAAGACCGGCCGAGAATGCTACGGCGAAGCTCGAGATCAGCGGCGGACGCTTCACTCTGCGCCAGGGCGAGTACTCTGATTGGGTTCCGGTGAGCTTCGGGCTCGGGCCCGGCATGCGCGCCGGCGGGATCTGCCGCTGGTTCCTGAAGCAGCTTGAGCCGCAAGTCGAGATCTACGTTACGCCTATCAACATCGACCCCGAGCGGCCGGCACTGCCAGTCTCGCATCCGCAAGTCTACTCGGTGTACCTATCCAAGCGGCTGGGGCGCTATGCCACTCTCGGGCTGGCCGAAGACACCTGGGCGCTCAATGAGAGCGTGCTCGACGAAGCCTCCTTCCTGGGGCAGTGCCAGCTCCTCTTCGAGGAGCGCGAGCGGATGCTGTTCAACGCACTCCAGAATGCGCGTCACGGCTGCGTGGTCTGCGTCTTCGACACCACCGATCGCGTTCAGCACATGTTCTGGCGCTACCGCGAGGACGATCATCCTGCGAACCGCGGTAAGGAATCTACTGCGTTCCGCACCGCCGTCGAAGACGTCTACGAGCAGGCCGATGCGCTAGTCGGCAGAGTGAAGGCATCCCTGCGCGACGGAGACGTGCTGATCGTCCTCTCTGACCATGGCTTCAAGTCGTTTCGTCGCGGCGTGAACCTGAACGCGTGGCTGAACGCGAACGGCTACCTCACCTTGAAGCCGGGCACGGATGGCAGCGCGGAGTGGCTGCGCGATGTGGACTGGAGCCGGACTCGCGCCTATGCAATCGGCCTCGGCGGCCTGTACCTGAATATCAGAGGCCGGGAAGCGCAGGGAATGGTGGCGCGTGAAGGGGCGGCCGCGCTCAAGCAGGAACTGGCCGGACGGATAACCGGCATTCGCGATGACGAAACGGGCGAGGCGGCGGTGAACCGCGTCTTCGACGCGGCCACAACGACCCCGGGCCCGTACCTGGATGTCGGGCCCGATCTCAGCATCGGCTACGCGCCCGGTTACCGGACCTCGTGGGACGCGGCTCAGGGCAAGGTTGCAGGCCCGGTGTTCGAGGACAATATCCGGCGATGGAGTGGCGATCATTGCGTTGACCCCGGCTGCGTTCCGGGCGTGCTGTTCTGCAGCCGCCGCCTGGAGGCGTCGGCCGCCCGGATGATAGATATCGCGCCCACCATTCTCTCACTATTCGGCATTGCGGCGCCAGCGTACATGGAGGGTCGATCTCTCGTCGAACCAGCGGGAGAGGCTCAACATGCCCTGGCATGAGGCCGCAGACCAGCTCGACTGTACCAGCATCGATGCACCCCGCAATCCCTCACGGCGAGCGGCACTGAAGAAGCTTGCGGCGCTGGGCGCGCTCGCGGTTGTGGATGTCGCCGCGTTGGCATCGTGTGGACGGCGGACGATCGTTCCTACGGCGAGAGAGCGGAAGGTCATCATCCTGGGCCTCGATGGCCTCGACCCGCGCTTCGTGGAACGATGGATGGCCGAGGGGAAGCTGCCCAATCTGAACCGACTCCGCCAGTTGGGTGGCTATAGCAGAATCACCAGCACCATCCCGCCGCAGAGCCCTGTTGCCTGGGCCTCCTGCATCACCGGTCGGAACCCCGGCAGGCACGGCATTTTCGACTTCATCCAGCGCGATCCTCAGACGTACCTCCCCTACCTGTCAATCGCCCGCACCGATGCGGCCAGTCGGGTCATCCCTGTGGGCAAGTGGCGGCTCCCTCTCTCCGGAGCCAAGGTCGAGTGCCTCCGGAAGGGGCGGCCGTTCTGGGAACTGCTGGCGGAGCGCGGCGTGCCATGTTCCGCCTACCGCGTCCCGTCGAACTTCCCGCCGCAGGAGTCCGGCGCGAAAGAGCTTGCGGGTCTCGGCGCTCCCGACCTGCGCGGGACGTATGGCGAGTTCTCGTACTATACTGATGCGGCGCCAGCGAACGCCCGCGGTATCTCGGGCGGCGCGGTCTATCGCGTCACCGTCTCGAATGGTCACGTGCGAGCGCGGCTCGTCGGTCCCGCGAATACCATGCGCGAGGGCAACCCGGATACATCCGCTGATTTCGACGTATGGGTTGACGCGCGGCATGGGGTCGCGAAGATCGCTGTTCAGGGCCACGAGGTGTTGCTCCGCCGGGGCGAGTGGAGCGACTGGGTACCGGTCGCGTTCGAGATGCTGCCTCATCTCAAGAGCGTGGCCGGCATCTGCCGCTTCTACCTGAAAGAGACGTCACCGCACCTGAAGCTGTACGTGACACCCCTCAACGTCGATCCGGCCGATCAGGCCATTCCGGTCACGGCGCCGGCGGATTTCGGGCGCGAGCTATCCGATCGGTTCGGCCGATTCTACACCATGGGCTTCCCTGAAGACGTGAAGGCTTTGCGGCACGGCATTCTCGATGATGGGGAGTACCTGCAGCAGACTGAGATCACGGTCAGCGAAGCTCGGAGAATGTATGGGGGCGCGCTGAGCGATTTTCACCGCGGCCTGCTCTTCTACTACTTTTCGGCCACGGATCGCACGCAGCACATGTTCTGGCGGAGTATGGACCCGAAGCACCCGGCGCACGACCCGGTGTCCGCGCGACATTATGGATCAGCCATCGAGAAGGTCTACCGCCAGGCCGACCAGTTCGTCGGGCAGGCAATGGACGCGGCCGACAAGAACACCACCCTCATGGTCATGTCCGACCACGGATTTGCGCCGTATTACCGGTCATTCAACCTCAACTCGTGGTTGGCCGGGAACGGGTACCTTGCCGGCAAGGACCCCTGGAACAAGACCGCTGATATGCTGACCAACGCCGACTGGCCGGGCACCAAGGCCTATGGACTCGGGTTCAACTCGCTCTACCTGAACCTCCGAGGCAGAGAGGCCGAGGGTCAACTGGATCCGACAGAACGAAACGGCATTCTCCGGCAACTTGTGCAGCAGCTCGAGCGGGCTCGCGATCCGCAGACCGGCGCTCGCGTGATCGACAAGGTGTACGTGAGCAGTGAGGTCTACTCGAACGACCTCCCGGACCGCATGCCCGATCTCGTCATCGGCTATGCGACCGGCTATCGCTGCTCTGATGAGTCAGTGTTGGGAGAGGTGACTGCCGAGCTGGTGCAGGATAACATGGACAAGTGGAGCGGCGATCACTGCGTTGACCGCTCCCTGGTCCCGGGCGTTGTATTCGCCAACAGACCCATCCGAGCGGAGGCCCCGGGCCTCGCCGACATAGGCGCGAGCGCTCTCACCGAGTTCGGTGTGACCGCTCCGGACGACATGGAAGGCAAGCCGATCTGGTGAGGATGTGATCGTGTTCGGACCTAAGATCAAGATTGACCGCGACCTATACGACCGGCTGGCCCGCTGCGCGGAAACGGCCGGATATTCCTCTACTGGCGAGTTTGTCCGCCACACGCTGGAGAAAGCAGCGGCGGCGCTCGAGGCCGCCGGCAGCGAGGAGGAGATCAAGAAGCGCCTGCAAGGTCTGGGGTACCTGGACTGATCGACCGACATGTCCGTTCTGAACGCCGTCATTGCCCGATGTTTCGATCTGTTCTTCGCGCCCTTCGCCCACACCAACCTGTGGGTCGGGCTCGTGGTGGTATCGGCTCTTTCGGGAGCGATACTGCTGCTCATCTTCCGCTATACATCCAATCAGCATGGGCTGCGCGCGGCAAAGGACCGGATCGTCGGCGATCTTCTCGAGGTTGTGCTGTACCGTGATGAGCTGCGCGTCGTCCTCAGAGCGCAGCTCAGCGTCGCCAGGGACAACCTGCGCTATCTCGGATATGCCCTCCTCCCCCTCGCGTTCATGGTGCTGCCGGCGGGCGTGCTGCTTCTGCAGATCGACCTGCGATATGGCCGTCGGCCTGTGAACGTCGGCGAGCGGGTGATCGTGTCTGTGAGGCTCACGCCTGACGCGGGCCTGCTCGATGCCGTGTCGCTGACGGCGCCTCCGGGAGTGCAGATCGACTCGCCCGCGTTGCGTATCCAGTCCGATCGTGAGGTCGATTGGCGAGTCGTCGCATCGACGCCAGGGCGGTATGACCTGCGCATCCAGGCTGCAGGGAAGCAGTTCACCAAGACGCTCGTCGTCGGCCAACGGGGAGAGCCGATCGAAGATGAGCGAGTGCAGCCAGGGCTGTGGAGGCAGTTCGTGCATCCTGGCGAGGCGCCACTCCCGGCCGGCGGGCCAGTCCATTCGATCCGGGTCGCGTACGCCGCTGGATCGCTGCCGCTGCTGCGTTGGCGTCTTTCCTGGATCTGGCCCTGGCTCGTTCTCTCCATGGCCTTCGGTTACGCTCTGCGCGGCCCGCTGCGGGTACAGATCTGACCCCGAACCGTGCTGCGCGGAAGGATGGCGTCCACGGCGGGTCGAACATGGACCATCAGGCAGTTCTGCGCGCAGTCTCCCTTCGTCACATCCCCTTCCGCATCTCCGAATCCGCACCGGGAGCGCCGCAAGCAGTCAGTCATACTGCCTTTCATCTGATAGGATGGAAATCCAATGGCAATGATCAGTCCACACGGTGGCAAGCTGGTGGATCGCGCGGCGCCGCGCGACCAGGCGGCGGAGCTGGCTCGAGAAGCACAGCACCTGCCCAAGGTGCCGCTGAATGAGCGAGAGATCGCCGACCTCGAGATGATCGCCTGCGGCGCCATGAGCCCCCTGGAGGGATTCATGGCCGCCGCCGATTACCACAGCGTCGTGGATTCGATGCACCTCGCCAACGGCCTCGCCTGGAGCGTTCCCGTCGTGCTCTCCGCCAAGGACCAGCATGACCAGTGTGAGTTGTGGGATCGGGTGGCGCTGACCGATGCCTCCGGGAATCCGCTGGCGGTCATGCAGGTGGAGGACTGGTATCGAGCAGACCCCCAGCACGAGGCGGAGATGGTGCTTCGCACCACCGACTCAGCGCACCCGGGCGTGCAGTACCTCCAGACCATCGCGCCCGTCTACCTCGGTGGCAGCGTCCAACTGATCGCCCCGCTCCCGAAGCGCGACTTCGCTCACTACCGGCTGGAGCCAAAGGAGACGCGGGTGCTCTTTGCAGCCAAAGGCTGGGAGCGCATCGCCTGCAGAAGTGCGCGCTTGAGCTGGCCGACGGTCTGCTCATCCATCCACTGGTTGGCGAAACGAAGGCCGGCGACACTCCGGCAGAGGTGCGGATGCGATGCTACGAAGTCCTGATCGAGCACTACTACCCAAAGGATCGCGTCGTCCTCTCGGTCTTCCCGGCGGCCATGCGCTACGCCGGACCGCGTGAGGCCATCTTCCACGCCCTCATCCGCAAGAACTACGGGTGCACCCACTTCATCGTAGGCCGAGACCACGCGGGGGTTGGCAATTACTATGGGACCTATGACGCGCAGTTGATCTTCCACGACTTCGCGCCTGAAGAAATCGAGATCACGCCTCTCTTCTTCGACCATTCGTTCTTCTGCCGGCGCTGCGGCAACATGGCGACGACGAAGACCTGTCCGCACGGCAAGGATGACCACGTGATCCTCAGCGGCACGAAGGTGCGCGAGATGCTCGCCGCGGGCGAGCTCCCGCCGCCTGAGTTCACCAGGGCCGAAGTCGCTCAGATACTGGCCGAAAGCATGCGGCGCGAGGCGAGTGCATGAACCGGCTTGTGGTCATCGGGCTCGACTGCCTGACTCCGCAGCTCGCGCTCGATGCCTGGCTCGACGAAATGCCGAACCTGAAGCGACTCATCGAGGGCGGAGTGGGCGCGCGCCTGCACTCGACCATCCCCCCGATCACCATCCCCGCGTGGACGTCGATGATGACCTCGAAGGACCCGGGTACGCTGGGAACATATGGGTTCCGCAACCGGGTCAGTTACGGCTACGATTCGCTCAGAGTGGCGAATTCCAACTCGGTGAAGGCGCGCAGGGCGTGGGACTACCTCTCTCGCAGTGGGCTGAAGTCCCTCGTCGTCGGAGTGCCGCAGACCTATCCGCCCAAGCCGCTGAACGGCGTCATGATCGCCGATTTCACGACGCCGAGCAAGGATGTCAGCTTCACCTATCCCACGGGGATACAGGATGTTCTCGACCGGATTGCCGGCGGAGACTACATCATCGACGTGAAGGACTTCCGCACGCACGACAAGGCCGCGCTGCTGGACTCGGTCTACAAGATGACGGCGGCGCGATTCCGGGCGTTCCGAGCGCTGCTGAGATCGGGCGACTTCGACTTCGCCATGATCGTCGAGATGGGGCCGGATCGTCTGCAGCATGGCTTCTGGCGATTCTGCGACCCGGCCCACAGGCTCTACCAGGCCGGCAACCCCTACCAGGACGTACTCCACGACTATTACGTCGCGCTGGATCGGGAGATCGGCACGACCATGGAGGCGGCCGGCGACGCATCCGTCATGGTAGTGTCGGATCACGGCGCGCAGGCGATGGAGGGAGCCATATGCGTGAACGAGTGGCTCCAGCGGCAGGGGTATCTGAAGCTCAAGGAATCCCCGTCGGCTCCGAAGCCCTTGGTCTCGGATATGGTCGACTGGTCCAACACCAAGGCATGGGGCGAAGGCGGGTACTACGCTCGTCTGTTCATGAATGTGGCTGGCCGGGAGCCGCGAGGGTGTGTTTCCGGGAAGTCATATGCCAGCGTCCGCGATGAACTGAAGCTGGGGCTTGAGGCGCTGCAGGATGAGAGCGGGCACTCCATCGGCACGCGGGTTTTCTGCCCTGAAGAGTGCTATCGGGAAGTGAATGGAATCCCGCCCGACCTGATCGTGTATTTCGGCGATCTTCACTGGAGATCGGCAGGGGTCGTCGGCACCGGTTCGATCCATCAGCGGGAAAACGACACCGGCCCCGACGACGCCAATCACCTACCGGACGGGGTCCTGGCCTGGGATCCGGGCCCTGGGCGCAGCCCGCGACGAGCGAAACGGTACAGCATCTACGACATAGCGCCGTCCATCCTCAGATTCTTCAACCTGGAAGTGCCCGCGGATATGATCGGCGAGTCAATCATCTGAAAGGCGATGTGGAGATGGCAAGAGGTTTCACACTGTGGTTCACCGGCCTATCCGGCGCGGGCAAGAGCACGCTCGCGAACCAGGTGCGCGATGTTCTGCTGGAGCGCGGGATGAAGGTGGAGGTGCTCGACGGCGATGTCGTCAGGCAGAATCTGAGTAAGGGTCTCGGTTTCTCGAAGGAAGATCGGGACACCAACATCCGGCGGATCGGATTTGTCTGCCATCTCTTGGCCCGCAACGATGTCGTGGCCATCGCGGCCGCCATCTCTCCCTACAAGTCCATCCGCGATGAGAACCGGAAGCTGATCGGGCGGTTCGTCGAGGTCTACTGCAAATGCGACATCGAGACGCTGAAAGCGCGCGACCCGAAGGGTCTCTACGAGAAGGCGCTGCGCGGCGAGCTCCCGAACTTCACCGGCGTCAGCGATCCCTATGAACCCCCGGCGGAGCCCGAAGTGATCGTAGACACCGCAGCCGAAGACGAGGCGGTCTCTCTCGACAAGATCCTCCGGAAGCTGGAGGAGATGGGTTACGTGCCCGTCGCAGATGAGCGCGGATACACAGACGAAGAAGAAGAAGCCATCAAGGAACGGCTGCGCGAGCTCGGGTATATCTAATGACTTTCGCCCAAAGAAGTACGGGCGAAAGCCATCAGAAGACCGGCGAGTGCCTGAAAGAAGACGTTCGCCCTCTGTTACTTCATTGGGCGAACGTCCGTAGCGAGGCGTGACGTGCTCCTCCGCCGCGACCGCTACAGGAAACGCGCCTACGTTTTTGGGCTGGACGGCGTGCCGGTCGGCCTGTTCCAGCGGTTGGCCTCCGATGGCGTGATGCCCCGCACGGCCGTGATTCTCGGAGCGGGAGATCTCCGGCAGATGCGGGCATCGGTTCCTCCCGTGTCTTCCGTCTGTTGGTCTTCATTCATGACGGGGACGAATCCGGGAGAGCACGGCATCTTCGGATTCACGGACGTCGATCCGCAGACCTATCGCCTGCGTTTCCCCCTGTTCAGCGAGCTGGCGGCGCCGACGCTCTGGGATCGCCTGGGCGAAACCGGCCGCCGCTGCTGCATCATCAACCAGCCCGCTACCTACCCGGCGAGGCCCGTCCCGGGCGTTCTCATCTCCGGCTTCGTCGCCCCCGATCTGGCGAAGAGCGTGTATCCCGCAGATCTACTCAAGCCGCTCGAGCGTATGGGCTATCGCGTCGATGTCTATGCTCTGAAGGCGCGCGATGAGCTAGACCGTCTGCTCGACGATCTCGACGCGCTGTTGGACACACGCCGGCGGGTGATAGACTACCTGTGGAATCAGGAGGCGTGGGACTACTTCGAAGTCGTGCTAACGGGTACCGACCGTCTCCACCATTTCCTCTGGAACGCTGTCGAGCGTCAGGACGATCCGCGGCACGAGCGCGCCATGCGATACTACCGCGCAGTTGACGCGGCCATTGGCGAAGCATGGGACCAGTTCCATCGCGGCCGTTCCGCGGACAACGAAGGAGACGGTTTTCTGATCCTGTCCGATCACGGGTTCACTGCGCTGCGGCAGGAGGTCAGGCTGAACGCGTGGCTGCGCCAGCACCAGTACCTGAGCTACAGGTCGACAGCGCCAACCAGCGTGGCCGACATTGCGCCTGAGTCACGGGCCTTCGCGCTGGATCCGGGACGGATCTACATCAACCTTCGGGGCCGCTTCGGCAGCGGCTGCGTGAACCCGGAAGAGGCGGCGGAACTGCGGACGGAGATCGCAGGCCGGCTTCGCCAGTTGGTTTCCGACGGCGAGCCGGTTGTGGCTCGCATCTTCGCGAACGAAGAAGCCTATCGCGGCCCGAGGGCGCCATCGGGGCCCGATCTCGTCCTCCTCGGCAGCAATGGCTTCGATCTCAAAGGGACGACGAGGGGCGAAGAGGTCTTTGCCGGCACCCATTTCCAGGGAATGCACACCTGGGACGATGCCCTCGTGTGGTCTGCGTTGCCGATCGCGGAGAATCCTGAGATCTCGGACCTCGCCCATGTCATTCTCGGTCACCTGGGCGTGTGACGAGGGCCGCATCCCTCAGGCGGCGTTACTTCAGATACCCCAGCGCCCTGAGCGCTTCCACTTCGCGCTGACTCGCTGGCTCCGTGCCTTCCGGCGCAGGAGGATGCTGCTTCAGCAGCTCGTGGAGCACGGCCTTCAGACGCTCGACCTCATCGGGCCGCTCCGCCGCCAGATCCCGAAGCTCGCGCGGGTCCCGCGCCAGGTCATACAGCTCGACTCGATCCGGGGCCTCGATCAGCTTGAGTTTCCCCACGCGGACCGCGCGCATACCCTTCGCCGGAAGCTCGGCCATGCCCACTTCATCACCGATCGGCCTGCCGCTCGTCAGCTCTTCATAGAAGCTCCGGCCGGACATGGTGGCGTTCGGGGCGACGCCCGCCGCATCGAGTATCGTCGGCGCCAGATCGACGCTCTGCACGAGGTCACCAACCTCCTGCCCGCCCCGTATCCCGGGGCCCTTGATGATGAGTGGGACCCGCACCAGCTCCTGGTACAGCGATCCCCCGTGTTCGAGATTGCTGTGATCCATGAATGATTCGCCGTGGTCGGCGGTCACGATGACGATCGTATTCTCATATAGACCATCCTTCTTCAGCCGTCCCAACAGCTCGCCTATGTAATGGTCGGCGGAGAGCACCTCGCCGTCGTATAGGTCGCTCATGCGCTCCACGTCTCGCTCCGTGAGCCCATGATCCAGCAGCATCGCGCGGGTGACACGCTTGTCGATGTGCGGGTCGAATACATCGTTCAGGTCCTTGTTGATCTTGTCGTCCCGCGGCGTGTAGCCCGGACGGCCGAACACGCAAAACGCGGACGCCGGCCGATACAGGTTATGGGGATCGATGTAATGGAGATAGAGAAAGAAGGGCTTGTCCCTGCGATACCTTCGCAGCCAGTCGTAGGCGCAGACATTGATGTCGGCCCCGGAGGCGTGGAGCCACACGTAGACCTGTCCGGCACGCTGATCGAAGGAATCGAAGCCCCTCTCGACCCCAATGCTCGGGCCCACCAGAGGGTTCCCCGAGATCGCCGCGGTGCTGTAGCCATTCTCCTTCAGGATGGTGGCAAGGGTGGGGAGCCGCAGGCCGCGCCCCACCCGCACCTCGCCGTCGCGACGGACCCACACCACGCCGTGCTCGCGCGGCAGACGTCCTGTCAACAGGGCGGGCACGGCCACAACCGTCTCCGCCCCCTGAGACATGTCATCCGTGAACAGCGCACCTTCTTGTGCCAGCGCGTTGAGCGTCGGCGATGTCTGGCGGCCGTACCCATAGCATTCCAGCCGGTCCGCCCGCAGCGCGTCAACGACGATGAGCAGTACGTTCGGACGCTGCCGCCCGGAGTCGGCTCGCGGTTCCCGGCCGCAGCCCGTCGGGAGCAGGGTAGCCGTCAGAAACAGCGGCGCCAGTGCAAGCGCGCCTATGCGCACTCGTTGCGCGCAAGCGCCACGAGTTGTCTGCGAAGCATGGAGCATGTGTGATCCGCGGCCCTGCCGGAGGCAGCGCTAGTCATCGCCCCCCTGCCGCCGCAGGAGCGCGATCGCGGCGGTCTGGTTCTTCAGCACGGCCTCATCGTACGGCGTTTCGCCCTGGTCGTTCCTCGCGTTCACCCGGGCATGTGCGGCGAGCAGCGCTTCTGCTATATCCGTGTGCCCCTCATACGCAGCGTGATGCAGTGCCGTCCATCCCTGCGCGTCCGCCGCGTTGACATCGGCGCCGGCGGCCAGCAGGGCTTCTGCTGCCAGCCTCTCGTCCGCATCGACGGCATGGTGGAGCGGCCGCAGCCCGGCGATGTCCCCTGCGTTCACGGCCGCTCTATGGCGGAGCAGAAGCTCGAGGAGCCTTACCTGGCCCATCGCGGCCGCCATGTGCAGCGGCGTCCAGCCCCGCTCGTCGCAGGCGTTTACATCCGCTCCCCCCTCGATCAGCGCCTCCGCTGCGCGATCCTGGCCCTCCTTGGCTGCGTAATGAAGCGGTGTCATGCCGAATTCATCGCGGGCATCGAGGTCATCGCCCTTCCTGAGCATAGCCCTAACCGAGGAAGTGAACCCCTTCTCCGCGGCCCGGTGCAGCGCCGTGAACGTGCCGTGTTTCGCCCCGACGTGCCGCCACAGCGCGAGGTGCCACCGGATCTGGCTCGCGCGCGAAAGGCCTGCAGCCGCGACCAGACATGCCAGGAGAAAGAGCATGCCAAGGATCGACAGAGCGCGGCGCGTTCTCATGGACCCTCTCGTACGAGCAATCACGGCGCCTGCGTGGGCGGATCGGCGGCGGCCGACCAGGCCCCAGTGCCATGCGATGCTTCTGCCCCCACGCGCTTCATCCTGTCCTGGCAAGTGACCAAGAGGCGCCCTCGGGCTCTCTGGGAGAGTTTGACGGTGTATACGTATTCTGCTATGCTCGAAATAGCGCTCGTGCACGACCTGTCAGTGTGGTGGGAGCAGGGGCCGCGCCAAAGGGCGCACCGCTAAGAGCAAGTCACCTCGGCAGCTAGCAGGATCGTCTGGCGAAATGGCTTCCTCTGGCATGCGAGGTGGAGAGAATCGGCGTTCGGTTTGTCTCTAGGCCTTCTCGAGCGACAGGTCGGCTTTTCCCCTACCTATCTCACGCAGATGGCCGCATGGCGGGCTGCGCAGACCCATTGGTGCGGCATCACTCCCGTTAGGCCGCGTGCTGGCACGTGGCTGGAGGCTGAGACCTGAGGCACGGAGCGACTGCCGCGGCACCAGACCGCGGCGCACATAAGGAGGCCACCATGGCCAACAAGAGTCTGTACGTCGGGAATCTCAGCTACTCCACGACCGAGGCGACTCTGCGACAGGTGTTCGC
>JBEKKD010000233.1:0-6801 GCA_050010895.1 Armatimonadota bacterium | reverse complement strand
CGCACGACGCTTGCCGACAGAAGCACGGAGCCCTCGGACGAGCAATGCGCGCAGGCCGCAGGGGACCTCAGTCGGGCGCGCGCGATGTATGCGCTGGCGATCGGCGAGATCGAACGCGCGCTGCCGATCATGGCGAAGGCGGAATAACCGCGGCTCCTACCGGCACGCTTCTGTGGCATACTCGCGTAAGAGGGAGAGGTACAACCGGTAGTCCTCCATGGAGGCGCCGGGGGGAGTCTGGTGGTCTACCGAGGGGACGAAGCGGCCGCTGTGCATGACGGGCAGGATGCGCTCGAATTCCCGACGCATGCGCGCCTCGCCGAGGTGCATCACGGTCTTATCGAACGCGCCCATCATCTTCCAATGTGGATGGTTGGCGCGGATGCGGTTGATGTCCACCCCCGCCATCCGCTCCAGGGGAAGGATCCCCTCCAACCCCACATCTTCGAACCAGGGGATGAGCGGCTCGATCTGGCCGTCACTGTCGATGATCGGTGCGATGCCCAACTCTTTGATCCGTGGGATCACTTGGCGATAGTATGGCGCCATGAACTCATTGAACAGCTCCCGTGAGATCATCGGACCGTGATTGTAGGACATATCCTCGGCGATCGTAATGAAATCAGGGGTGCAGATCGCGCAAAAGTTATCAAGGCACCGCAGGATGTACTCGACCTGGTGCTGGTTCATCCGGTGCATGAGATCCGGCTGATCGTAGAACGCCAAGAGGTGGCGCTCGATGCCCATCAGCAGGCGCGGCCACCAGAAGAATCCATCGACAGTGGCCCAGATGATCACCTCACCTGCCGCGTGCTCCTCAGCCCGGCGCCGCCACAACTCGCGATCATACGGGATCGGATCGGGATAGAGGCGCGACAGAGCGACCTCGTAGTCGGCCTCATTGGCTATGACCGATTCCTCGCCGGCACCACGCGGGAACCAGAGCTGATAGTCGATGTCTAGACCGAAGTAGCGCTTGATATCCTCTTTGTCTAGGTCGGCCGGCAGGCCCTCGCCGTGCCACCGGTTGATGGTTAGGTCCCACCACGATGCCCACTCAATGAGTGGAAGGCGGTCGCCTGGCATCTGGCCGGATATGGCTTTGCAGAAGCGGGATCTCACAGTTTCTTCTGGCATCGTTGCCTCACGCCGAATGAATTCGCTCCCAGGTGGCGCGCCGCCTCCTGGAACGTGGGTCAGCGTGGAGGCCGGGCCGGAACACGGCCGGCGCAGGGGCGAAGGGGATGAGAGGCCTTCGCTGTTTTCCGGAAGGAGGCGTCCGCCGCTCCATTGAAGCATACGCGTGAGATGTCGCCGGTTCGAAGCGAGGCTGAGAGATGAGAAAGCGCGTGATGCTGGCCGCGATGCTTGGCTCGTGTGTGCTGCTCGCGCCGTTCCGGTTGCTTGCACAGAGTACCCCCAAGGAGGCTGGTTCAGCCATGTCTGCAGGCGCCCCACCGCGCAAAGTCGTCGTCGGAACCATGATGAAGCAGTTCTGGTATGAGTACGAGGGCCTGGATGCAAGGCTGGCGGCCCTTGCCGGAATTGTTGACCGGATAGGCGCAGAGGCACGGCACAGTTACAGCACGCGCCCTGATCTTGCAGTGATCACCGAGTATGCTGTGACCGGGGAGGCCAGCGACCTGGCGGCCCGCGCGGTGCCGCTGAAGGGGAAAGTGCTGGAGGTGATGGGCGCGGCAGCGCGCAGAAACGACACCTACGTCGTCTTCGGGACGATCATGAAGGAAGACGACGGGACCTACTCTAACGCCGCCGTACTGCTCGATCGCCAGGGCAAGCTCGCCGGCATCTACCGCAAGGTCCACGCGGTGGCGGATATGGACAAGAGCACATGCGAGGGCGGCGTGATGCCGGGCAAAGACTTCCCGGTGTTTGACTGTGATTTTGGCAGGCTTGGCATCGCCATCTGCTTCGACATGTCATTTGATGACGTGTGGGAAGCGTACCGCCGCAAGGGCGCAGAGATCGTCGTGTGGCCGTCTCAGTCTCCACAGACCATCCAGCCGCGCTGGCGCGCTCTCCAGAATCGGTACTACATCGTCTCGTCTACGTGGCGCACCAATGCCTCCGTCTTCGATCCAATGGGAGATATCATCGCCCAGCTAGTCGGGAACGAGGGCGTGCTCGTTACACAGATCGACCTATCCTACGTGCTGCTTGGCTGGCAGCCGAAGCTCCAGAATGGCAAGGCCCTTCGCGACAAGTATGGCGACGCGGTCGGCTACCGGTACAGCGAGGCGGAGGACTGCGGGATATTCTGGTCCAATGATCCCAAGATCCCGATCATGAAGATGGTGCGCGACACGGGCTTGGAGCTGTGGTCGGAGTGCATCGATCGGAATCTGAAGCTTACGGAGAAGCTCCGCGGGGGGCCGCCAAGCACGGAGTAAGGGAAGCTGCGACGGCGGGGGAGCGGAGAGCGCAGAGACGGCGGGATTCCCCTCACACGGCCGGCGGGCAGGCCTTCGCTTCCTGCTTCGCCAAGGCTTCGTAGGACAAGTCGCTCAGGATGATAGAACGGCAGGAATGCTGATATGTGTGAATTCTGCGTGCAGCACGGTGAAGGGAAGAAATGGTACCTGCAGGCGAAGAACTACTCGCAGGACCTGTTGAGCGATGCGCGGCGGAGGGGGTTCATCAAGGACTTCTTCTCGCATCCGGAGAGTCTGAGCGCAGATCAGGGCCGGATGACGAAGCTCGCCAAGCTGCCGCCATTCGTGCAGCGGATGGTCAAGTCCAGCGCCACGCGGAAGATGAAGAAACAGCACTTCGGCCAGGTGCTGCCACTTGAGGATGTGCGCGACATATTCGGCTTCGTTACCTCCATCACGCGCGTGAACTGCATTTGTCGCTACTCCAAGCTCGGCAGAGAGGCACGGTACTGCTACGGAGTTGCAATGGGGCGCTCCGGTGAGGCCTTCGGCGAGATTCTGGCGGAATCGGGACAGAATCTGGCGTCCAATCCGCTGTTCACGGGTGTCGAGCAACTGACGACTGAGCAAGCCCTCCAGGCATTCGCCGATCACGAGAAGGAGGGTCTCTGTCACACGGTCTGGACGTTCGGTACCCCGTTCATCGGTGGCATCTGCAACTGCGACCGCTCCGACTGCTTGGCCATGAACGCCACCGTCACCCACGACGTCAAAGTCATGTTCCGGGCAGAGGTGGTGGCAGAATCGAACCCGGAGCTATGCACGGGATGCCGCTCCTGCATGCGGCTCTGCCCGTTCGGCGCGCTGGGCTTCGGCGCCGCGACGCGGAAGGTGACGGTCGATCAGAACTTCTGTTATGGCTGCGGCATCTGTCGCAGCGCGTGCGCGAAGAACGCGATTACGATGCGGCCGAGGTCGGAGATGCCGGCGGTCGCGAATTTGTGGTAAGGTTCGTGCGACGAATACGCGAACTGTGAGAAGGCTATGCGGAAACAGGTGCGAGTCGGCATCATCGGAATGGGCATCGGGCGGCCGAATGCGCTGGCGATCGCGAAGAACCCGCGGGGCCGCGTGGTGGCCCTTTGCGATCTTGTCGAGGACCGGATGAAGGACTTCGCGAAGGAGCTTCCGGAGCCTGTCGCGATGTACACGGACCACAGGGAACTGTGCCGGAGCAAAGATGTCGACGCGATTTTCGTCGGGACGCCGAACCAGCTTCACGTGCCGATGGGCATGGAAGCCGTGCGCCGGGGGAAGCACGTGCTGATCACAAAGCCGCTGGCCGACTCCGATCAGGCGGCGGCGAAACTGGTGCGCGCCGCGGAGGCGGCCGGTGTGGTGAACATGATGTCGCTCAGCACCCGGTTCGGCGCCGACTGCCGGTTCCTGGGCGATCTGGCATCCAAGGGACAGCTCGGCGAGCTCTACTATGGCCGCGCGCGGAGCATCCGGCGGAGTGGCATTCCCGCGTGGAACATGGGCTTCATCCAGAAGGGCGGAGGCGCGTTCCGCGACATGGGCGTACACGTGCTCGACGCGGCGTGGTGGCTGCTGGGTATGCCGCATCCGATCAACGTCACGGGAGTGGCGGGAGCGAAGTTCGGGCCGCGCGGACTGGGCTACTGGGACTACGAGACGCCGGACAAGAAGGTGTATCAGCAGTACTCGAGCGACGATTACGCGGGCGGGTTCATCCGCTTTGATGAAGGGATCGGCCTGCAGGTGGAGAGCTTCTGGGCCTCACACCAGCCGGAGGAGTTCCAGATCGAGCTGTTCGGCACCGAAGCGGGGGCGCGGCTGTCTCCGCTCACGCTGTATCGTACCGAGAGCGGCGTGCCGCAGGATACTGCAATGAAGCTGCCACCGCGCAAGTCGCCGTGGGACGCGATCGCCGATCATTTCATTGAGTGCATTCTCGACGGCGTGACGTGCGCGGCGCCGCTGCGCCATGGGCTGATCGTGCAGCAGATGATGGAGGCACTACTGCGCAGCGCGGAGACCGGGAGGGAAGTTCGGCTCAAGGAGGCGTGACCTCAGGCCTGCGAAGCGTGAGACGCGCGAGATGCACCGCGCCGCTCAGGATGACGAAGGGAGAGGCAGATGCAGATGAAGCTCGGGTTCATCGGTGAGAATAGCCTGGAGGGAGTCGAGCGAGACTCGCAGTTCGCGAAGCAGCATGGGTTCGATGGGCTGGAGTACAACTACTGGGGTGAATTCGCGGAGCTGACCGCCGATACAGTCGCGAAGATGGCCGCGATTCATACGGCCCGTGGCATACGGGTGGCGATGCTGGGCATATGGGGATGGAATCACCTTTCCCGGGATCCGAATGAGCGCAGGCAGGCGCACGAAATGCTGAACCGCGCGATCACGTTTGCGCAGCAGCTCAAGGCTGATGTGATTGCTATGGGCGCGGGCGACATGCCAGGAGAACCCCTGGAGCCAAAGGTGGCGGAGTTCCTCACGGTCTTCCCCCCATTCATTCGCAGGATCAAGGATGCGGGAATGAAACCGGTGTTCTACGCAGTCCATGGGGTCAGCTTTCTCGATAGTCTCAGGGCATACGAGATGGTGTGGCGCGATATCCCCGACGCACGGATCAAGTTCGATCCCGCCAACTGGCGGCACCACGGCCAAGATTATCTCGAAGTAGTGCACCGGCATGGTGACAAAATTGGGCACGTGCATCTCAAAGAGCACCTGTACTTGAACAACCAGCTCGTCTCGCAGCCGGCGGCGGGCATGGGGGATGTGCAGTGGGGGAAGGTTATGGCGTTCCTCTACGAACACGGCTACGATGGCTGGCTGAGCATCGAACCGCACGGCAGCGTGTGGTCGCAAGGCGCCATGCGCGAGAAGATGCTGCTGTTGACAAAGAAGTACATCAGTCAGTTCATGGTGTGAGCGGAGCGCCTGGTTCCGGCATGGGGAACCCCGAAGGGAATGGCCTCGGTATGGCCCGCGTCGCGCTCTCAGCCGACACCGACGCGACGCCCCTCGGCGGATGACTGGTATGCGGCGAGGAGCATCCTGACGTTCTCCCTGCCCTCCTCTGCAGTGGCGATCGGATCGCGCTGACCGAGGAAAAACTCGACCGCGGGACGCGCCACGGCGCGAATTCGGTGTCCGTGGTTGGGCGGCGTAGGGATATCGACGGGTGTCCACTCGCTCTCGCCCGCGAGCAGATATTGCAGTCCGCGCGTGCCTTCCGGCAGCGGCGTCACACCGCACGACACCGCGTCTCCGTAGTCTTGCACGATAGTGCCGTTCTCGCCGACGATCAGCGTCGTCTCCCGTGCCGCGAGACACGTGAAGGAGCATTCGAGAATGCCCATCGTTCCGCCCGAGAACCGGTAGGTCGCCACCCCGTTGTTGTCGGGTATCTTCGGGTTGATGAGCGTGTCGATCTCTGCCATGACGCTTTTCGGTTTCCCCAGCACCCAGAACAGGAGATCGGCGGGATGCGCGGCGTCATCCATCCACATTCCTCGGTTCAGTGATGGCTGGACATGCCAGCTGTTCTCCAGCCAGCCCCACCGATGGGCTGGCAGGCCATGCCGCCGCCGAAGCATCACTACCTGCCCGATCTTGCCCGACTGCACCGCCTCCCGCATCCAGATATTCTGGGGGTCGCATCGCATCTGCCAGGCGATGCTGAACCGCACGCCCGACGATTCCACCGCGTGCACGATGCGATCGCAGTCCTGGAGCGTCAGCGCCATCGGTTTCTGCAACAGGATGGACTTGCCCGCGCCGGCCGCCGCCTCGACGAGTTCGGCGTGCATGCTGGTTTCGGCGCCGATGATCACGCCTGAGAGATCGCTGCGAGCGAGCAGTGCGCTGAGGTCGGGCACGAAGTCGCACCCGTGCCGGCGGCAGCGATCAAGCCCGCGCTGCGCATCGTGATCCCACCCACAGACGATGCGGGCGTCGTGCATCTGCTGTATCTCGGTAGCGTACATATCGACGTGCCCATGTGCGAATCCGACGATGGCGAGATTCATTCCAATTCCCTTCTCCAGATGGATGGTGAGATCGCTCGGCCGGGATGGGCGATTCCGTGTCACCAAACGAAAGAGCCCCGGCGAAGGCCGGGGCTCTTTTCATGCAATGTCGGGCTGAACTAGAGCAGTCGGACCTTGAGGGCCCGCGGACCCTTTTCGCCCTGGCCAATCTCGAGTTCGACTTCCTGGCCCTCGCGCAGGGAACGGAACCCCTGGCCCTCGATGGCGGAGTGATGCACGAAAACATCACCCTCGGCGGTCTCGATGAAACCGAAACCCTTGTCGTCCTTGAACCACTTGACGGTGCCTTTGATCATACGACCGGTCTCCTTTCCGAAAGCGTC
>JBEKKD010000232.1:0-6801 GCA_050010895.1 Armatimonadota bacterium | reverse complement strand
CACAGCTCTTTCCGCAGGACCGCAAACCGGCGGATGATGCTCCAGCAGTAGCGAACGTAGAAGCCGGTGTTGGCCCACCCCGCGAACATGGATTTCGAGCCCATCTGCCGGCTGCGGGCCATGGATTCGAGGAGAAGAATCGCGCCGTAGTTTTTGCCGCGCTCGCGCTTAAGGACGAGGATCGGGCCGAAGCTGGCGCGGGGATGGCGGGGGCGGAACTGCGCCCAGGCGAGGATCTGGTCGCCCTTACTGAGTATCAGCGTGGTCTTCTCTGGCCTGTCATAGGCGGTTTCCCACCCGACGGGGAACCACCCCGGCATCTCGCCTTCCGCGACGAACTCTCGCATTGCAGGCAGCATGGCCGGATCCCAGGTGGCGATGGTGACATCGGGCGGGATGGTGGCGCGGACGTCGTCGAGCATGCGGTCGACTTTCGAGCTGCGCAGATCCACGGCAACGCACTCGATGGTGTAGGTGTCCTGATAGCCGCTGTGCTCCAGAACGCGCCGGATGCGCTGGTAGCGGACATCGATGCCGGGGAAGACGTACGGGCCGTCGTAGACGGTGACAGTAACGCAGCGCTTCTGCGCGCCGGCGGCAAAGGCTTCGGCGCGGGTGAGCAACTCGCCGGCGGCAGCGGTCCCGTCCTTGCCCGGAACGGCAAAGAAGCCCTTCAGGAAGCCGCGGTTGTAGTTGTCCTCACCGCCCCCTCCGTCCTTGCCTCTGAGGTCGCGGCGGACGACGCACGCGGAGAAGGCGAGGACCTCGCCGGCGTCGTCTTCGGCGAGCAGCACGCCCTCGGGCTCATAGTTCGGGTCTCCGAGCATCACCTGGCGGAAGCGCTCCTCGGAGAGGTGGTCATACTTCAGCGTCTGGTTCCAGACGGAGAGGACGCGCGAGACATCATCAATGGCCATCGGGCGAATATTCATGGTGTTCCCTTCGTGGGGGCATTTTCTGCGTGCGAGGGGCAGGGACCTGGGAGGGAGGCGAGGAGTGACGCCGGCGCGGTTCCTGCGTCGAACGTTGACCCCTTTCCTCCGGCGAGGCTATAATCTGCCCAGACTGGAGGCGGTATGCTCGATCTTCGTCTGATTCGATCTGATCCGGAACTGGTGCGCGTGGGGATACGGCGGCGCGGCGGGGATGATGCTGCGCTGGATGCACTGCTGCGCGCGGATGAGCGGCGGCGCGGGCTGCTCACGGAGGTGGAGGGCCTGAAGGCGGAGCGGAACCGGGTTTCCGAGGAGATCGCGAAGATCAAGCAGGCGAAGGGCGACGCGTCAGCGATGATCGCCGAGATGCGCGCGGTGGGCGAGCGGATCAGAGCGCTGGATGCGCAGGTGCGGGAGGCGGACGCGGAACTGGAGCGGCTGGCGCTGCTGCTGCCGAATATCCCGGATGCGTCGACGCCCGATGGGACGACGGAGGAGGAGAACGTCGTGGTGCGCGAGTGGGGCGAGCCGCGCGCGTTCGACTTCGAGCCGAAGCCGCACTGGGAGATCGGGGTCGCTCTGGACATTGTCGATTTCGAGCGAGCGGCGAAAATCGCGGGCGCGAGATTCGAGGTGTTCAAGGGCGCGGGGGCGCTGCTGAGGCGAGCGCTGATCAACTTCATGCTGGATATGCACACGAAGGAGCACGGCTATACGGAAATCGCGCCGCCAGTGCTGGCAAAGCGCGAGGCGCTGATCGCGTCGGGGCATCTGCCGAAGTTCGAGGACGATCAGTTCCACGTGCGCGAGAACGATATGTTCCTGATCCCGACGGCGGAGTCGGCGCTGGCGAATCTGCATCGCGATGAGATATTGGAGGGGGAGACGCTGCCGCGGAACTACTGCGCGTACACGCCCTGCTTCCGATACGAGAAGGTGGGCGCGGGGAAAGAGTCGCGGGGGCTGATCAGGCAGTACCAATTCGATAAGGTGGAGATGTTCAAGTTCGTGCTGCCGGAGGCGTCGATGGAGGAACTCGAGGGGTTGGTGCGCGACGCGGAGGCAGTGTATCAGCGGCTGGGCCTGCCGCACCGGCTGCAGTTGCTGTGCGCGGGCGAGATGAGCATGGCGGCGACGAAGGGATATGACCCCGTGGCGTGGTTCGCGGGCGTGGGGAAGTGGATGGAGCTGAGTTCATGCTCGAACTGCCTGGATTGGCAGGCGCGGCGGGCGAACGTGCGATTTCGGCGAGAGAAGGGCAGCAAGCCCGAGTTCGTGCATACGCTGAATGGGTCGGGGCTGGCGGTCGGTCGGACCATCGCGTGCATCCTGGAGAACTATCAGCAGGCTGATGGGAGCGTGACCGTGCCGGAGGCGCTGGTGGGGTATATGAACGGGATGCGGGTGATCGGGACGCGTTCGTAGGGGCGACCCAACGGGTCGCCCTTGCCTTTTCCATGCCCCCTGGAGGCCGCCGTCGGGATTGCGGCAGAGGAGGCGCGGGGGCGGTGTGGAATGGAGCAGGGCCGGTACGAATGGGTGTCCGGCGGGGGAGGGGATGTGCCATGGAACTTCTGACTCAGAGTAACATCCTGTGGGCGTGCGTCGCGGTGGTGGTGCTCATCATCCTGCCGTCCATCAGGGTCATCGGCCCGACGGAGGTCGGGTTGGTGATCAAGCGGTTCTCGGTGCGAAAGCTGTCCGAAGACAACCCGATCGCGTTCCGCGGTGAGGCCGGCTTCCAGGCAGACCTGCTGATGCCCGGCTTCCGGTTCAAGCTGTGGCTCGTGTACAAGGTGGTGAAGTTCTCGTGGGTGCAGGTTCCGGCGGGGGAGATCGGCGTGGTGATCGCGCAGGCCGGTCACCCGATGCCGATAGGGGCGAAGTCGGCGCTATACAAGCCGGAGTTTGGCAACTTCAGCAACCTCCGCGGGTTCATCGAGAACGGCGGGCAGAAGGGCGTGCAGAGGCCGGTGCTGCCACCAGGCGCGCTGCTGCCGATTCATCCCGTGGCGTTCCTGGTGCTCACGAAGAGCGAAGTGTTCGGGATCCCGATCTCGCCCGATCTGCAGAGCAGAGCCGACCGATCCGGCGTCCTCAGCCCGACGGCATTCGGGCTGCGGCCGGAGCAATTGGAGCTGGTGAGGATTTCACCGCATTCCGGCGTTGACAATCGCATCGTGGACACGATGGGGATCGTCACGACGTTCGAGGGCGATCCTCTGCCATCCGGCGACATCGCCAGCCGTCTCGGCGGGTTCGTCGATCTGGGTGAGATGGAGCAGAAAGGGTCGACCGACCCGGAGGTGATCGAGCAGCTCCTGGGAAGCAAGAACGTCCTGCATAACAACTACCAGGACTTCCAGGCGTTTCTGGATCACGGCGGGAAGATCGGGCTTCAGCACGATCCGCTGCTGTATGGCGCCTACACTCTGAACCCGTTCCTGGTGAACGTGGAGCTGGTGCCCATGCTGGTGGTGCAGCAAGGGCAAGTGGCGGTGATCAAGTCCTACGTCGGCCTGGTGTCGAGCGACACGTCAGGAGTGGACTTCAAGTTCGGCTCGCTGGTGAGGCCGGGGCACAGGGGCATCTGGCGGGAGCCGCTGAGGACCGGCAAGTACCCGATCAACCCGCACTGCTATCAGGCCGAGCTGGTGCCGACGGCGATATTGACGTTGAACTGGGCGGAGGCGTCGTCGGAGGCGCACAACCTGGACCGCCAGCTCAAGCAGATCGTGGCGAAGAGCAAAGAAGGCTTCGTCTTCAGCATCGACCTGCAGGTGCAGATTCACGTCCCGGACACGCGAGCGCCGCGAGTGATCTCGATGGTCGGGACGATGCAGAACCTGGTGAATGAGGTGCTGCAGGCGGCGGTGGGAAACCACTTCCGGGACAAGCTGCAGAGCATGCGGGCGGTGGAGTTCATCGAGACCCGCCAGCAAGTGCAGCAGCAGGCGTTTTCGTACATCAAGTCGCAGATCGACCAGTACGATGTAGAGACGCGGGGCGTGTACATTCAGGACGTGATCTTCCCCGGCGACCTGGTGGTGGTGCTGACGCAGCGGGAGATCGCGAACCAGGAAGTGCAAACGTTCCAGAAGCAGCGGGACGCGCAAGACCAGCGCATCGCCATGGAGCAATCGAAGGGAACCGCCGATATGCAGGCGGAACTGGCGCGAGCGAGGGTCGGCGTGGATATCCAGACCAACCGGGCCGCGGCACGAAAAGCCGAAGCCGACGGCGAGGCGACCTACATCCGGCAAACCGGTATGGCGAAGGGCGCGGAGGTGGAGGCGGTCGGATTGGCGCGAGCGAAGGCCTATCGAGAGCAGGTGCTCGCGCTCGGCCAGGGGCCGACGGCATTGGTGAATGCGATCAACGCGCTGGCCGAGAAGAATGTCAAAGTGATGCCGGATATTCTCGTCGCGGGTGGAGGCGGCGGGTCGGTGGACGGACTGGCGGGCACGCTGATGCGGTACTTCACGAAGGGCGGAGGCGGGGGGACAGGCGAGAGCGGCGCGCCGGAATCGGTGGTGGCGGAGACGCCCTCCGCTGAGACGCCGATGGCCGGGGAGGCGCCGCAGGCGGCGGGGTGAGGAGAGGACGAGCGGAGGGGCGTCGGCACTCCGGCCGGCGGCGCAGCCGACGGCGCCGCGGAAGTACCGACGCAACGAAGCAATGAAACGAAACCTGAGCAGCGTTACGGGACCGTGACGGCTGATGTCGCCTTGATGTCGCCGAGCGGGGTCGCGGACATGGTTGCTACGCAGGTATATCGTCCTGGCTTGGCTACTCGCACGGAGTAGCAGGCGCCGCTTCAGGTATGGCCGAAGTCTTTGATCGGGCCGGTCTTCTCGGAGATGGTGGCGCCGGTATCGTCGAGGACGCGGACGCGGATAGGGAGGGGAGCCCCGTCCCTGGTGAGGGAGAACGAGTCCCAGGCAGCGCGGCTGTTTCCCAGGTGCCACTGCTGCGGCGCGCTGTCCCGGGTCTCGCTGGCCATGGTGACTTCGATGTCTATCTTCGACCCGTTCCCGTCATGCTTGGGGCGCGCGTCAATTCCCAGAGTCGGCTTGCCGAGATCGGGGATCTTGTTGACGGGCGCGGTGTCCAGCGTGTCGCCGCCCGCGAGCCCTTTACTCACGTCAGCTCCCCACCGGGAGCCGGAGGGGTCGGACTTCGTGAGGCGCCAGGTGGCGGTGGGCGTCTGCGCTAGGGCGAACGACAGCATCGAGGAGTCCCACTGCTGCTCCCAGCCGGCCGGCGCGATGGGCGCCTCCACCGGCGGGAACTCCGCTCTGCCCCAGCCGATGACGGCGGCATCGGTCCACGCCGCCCGAGCGAGGCCGGCGCGGGTTGGGGAGATGCGCATGCGGCCCCCGCCGAACTCAACCCAGGCTTCGTCACCAGCGGACGTCCTCATACAGACATAGCTTGCTCGAAACCGCCCGGTTCCCCAGGTGAGGGCGAGCCAGATCAGCGCCCACACCGCGAGGAATGCGCACGCGGTGAGGACGATGATGCCGGCGCCGCCTCGCGTGCTATTCGCTCCTGGCATTGTCGCTCTCATCAGGCAGGCGAGGCATCTCTGCCGAGGGGGGTTCGGGAGTGATGGTCGTGTATGGTGACGGGGCAACCGGTGACTCGGGCGCGACCGCGATGGGCACGGCTTCCGGCTGAGGGAGGGGACGGAGCTGGCGGAAGAGCGCGGCTCCGGCAAGAGCGGCAAACGGGATGGTGAAGACCAGGCCGACGCCCAGTACGACGATGCCGCTCGCTGCGATCAGGCCGAGCAGGACGAACATCCAGAAGAGCTGGAGACGGCGGCCTCTGGTGATCTGCGAGCTCAGGCCGAACGCCTCGAGCGTACCCGTGCTTTCAACTCCAGCATAGAAGATGAAGACCCAGCGGATGAGGATGGCGAGCGGAACGAGAAGGAGCACGGTACCCACAAGAGATAAGACGCCCAGGGTGGCCACGTCTGGTATGTGCTGGCGGAAATCGACGTGTCCGGCGAATACGGTGAGCCAGACGATGAGGCCGACTATGCCGAGGGGCAGCATCGCAACGATGGTGATGGCATAGTAGAGCCAGGTGATACCCATCCACTTGCCGTAGGCTTTGAAGCCGTCGAAGAGGTGCGAAATCTCGGGATCGCGCCGGTCGAGGATGTTGAGGGAGAGGATGCTGATGCCGCCCATCAGTGGGGGCGAGATGAGAATGTGAGCGAGGAACCCGACGATGGGGATGAACTGCATGGCTATGATCATGAGGTAGTAGAGAACGAAACCGCCGATGGCCGGACCGGGGTAGTCTCTGATGGCTTCCCAGCTTGCGCCAAACGCCTGACCGAGGTCGAGTTCGGTGTCGTTCATAGCCGCCTCGCGGGAACGGTTCGAGTCGTGTGTGAGGTTCGGGGAGGAGAGGGTGATCCCTCTATGGGGAAGGAGGTGACAATCCCCCGATCGGACTGCTATAATTGACATGGTCATAGCAATTGATATGGTTGGGAGAGTGAGATGCGGAGATCGGTGAGCGCACTGAAGGCGCGCGGGAACCTGGGCCAGATTCTGGAGGGCGTCTACTACCGCGGCGATGAGTACATCATCGAGCGCGCGGGCAGGCCAATGGCGGCGGTCGTCCCGGTGGAGCAGTACGAGCAGTGGCGGAGAGAGCGCGAGGAGTTTTTTACGCTGGTGGATGAAGTGCGAGAAAGGAACCGCAATATCCCGGCGCAGGAGGTTGCGCGTGATGTCGCCGCGGCAGTCCGCGCGGCTCGTAAGCGTCGATGATCCGCGCTGTACTCGACGCCAACGTGCTCGTGAGCGCACTGATCAGCCCGGGCGGCGCGCCCGGTCAACTGCTC
>JBEKKD010000231.1:0-6805 GCA_050010895.1 Armatimonadota bacterium | reverse complement strand
AGCGGAGGGGCGTCGGCACTCCGGCCGGCGGCGCAGCCGACGGCGCCGCTGAGGTACCGACGCAACGAGCGGGATGGGGCGGACGCCGTTGTAGATTCGGGGCGTTTCCAACTGAAGAAAGCCGCCCCGGTGCTAACGGCGTCCTTCTCCATGCGTTCGGGCTTCGCCCGAGCCGCATGGGTTACGTCGCGGGCACGGTGGTCTTGTAGATGTGCACCTCGTAGGGCTTGAAGTCATCTTCGAAGTGGCCACCCCAGCAGGGGATGGTACGATTCTCACCTACAACTTCGACCGTCGAGTTCTTGCGGACTTTATGGACTGCATCGAAGACGAGTTCGGCGTGGGCGGGCAGGTTACGCATACCGATGGCGAACATGTAGACGGTGCTGCCCTGCTGCTTGACCATGATGTCCACAGGCACGAGCGGATTGCTGGTGGTGGCTGAACCGCCCAGCGGGTCGGTCGGCAGGTTGAGGACGGGGGCGAGGGCGAGAATCCGCTGATTGATCGCTTTCACCGCCGCGGTCATCTCGGGATCGGCAAGGAGGCCGGCCTCGATGAAGTCCGGCTTGAACTGATGAACGAAGTAGATGATGCCCATCGAGCCGTGGATGATGGACATCCAGACTTCCGACTTGACCTGCGCGGGGGTGGGCTTGTGGCCGGGACTGCTGATCTGGGTGCACTCCAGGGCGTTCCAGATGATCTGCCGGCCGCCGCTCCAGCGAACGAGGCGATCCACTCCTTTCGCCACCATCCAGAGGTAGTCCGCGCCGCCTTCGATGTCGCCGGCAACGGGATAGATATCAAATGAGATGATATCCGCTCCCTTCATATACTCGGGATAGTCGGAGAGGGTGGCGTACGCGCCTTTGTAGACATCATTGGCGACGCCCTGTCCGAGGTTGAGCATTACAGGCCGGCTGGGGTCCTTGGCGCGATAGGCGTCGTACTCGGCGACGATCGTGCTGGTCGGGATTGCCGGGGTATAGCCGGCCTCGGCGGTGCCCTGGTAGTTGTCGGGTTCGTCGCCATGCATCCAGGCCACGATCGTCGGGTCATCGAGGTGGCGAAGGCCTACCTCGTTCTGATCGCAGATCACGCGAATCCCGGCCTTCTTGAGCGCCGTCAGGTCATCCTCGGTCGGCCCGTTCCAGAGGCCGACGTAGGTGTTGATGCCGATGGCACGATAGAGATCGGCATTCCCCGGGGACTGGAGCCAGACGGCGAGCGGGAAGTAGTTGGGGTCGGGGGAGGGCCCGCTCTTCCACGCCGAGTAGGGGCTGGATGTCGCGCGTGGGCGATCGGCGCCGAGACAGAGAGCGCAGGCGATCAGCAGGAGGCAGAGCGCGATGCCGGCGAGAGAGGTCAGCTTCATGGGTCGCTCCTTTCTTCGAGCGCGCCGCTCAGGCGACGATGGTTTCTGGGGCGAGATCGCGGGCTAATGCGAGTTCTCGTTCGGTGAGGCCGGAATCGTGGAACGTTACGCCGAGCGCGGACGCGAATCCCTCTCGCAGAGCGGCGGCCACGTCGCCGTATTCGACACGCCGCGCGGCGGCGTCGCAGAGCCCGACTGCGTCGGGCGCGTCATCCGAGCGCCGGAAGACGGCGCGCCAGTCGTCGAGATGGATGCGCAGGGGGAGGGAGTTCTGCTGGAGGATGACGCCGTGGCGCTGGACCTGCGCGCTGCCGACGAGCTTCGAAGCGCCGACGACGAGATCGCAGCGGGCTTTGACCGCGAAACAGGCAGGGTCTTGGGCCGCGGGCGTCGGGGCAGGGGAGGAGCGCTCGACGAGGCGCGCGTCCAGGCCGAGGGATCGAAGCGCGGCGATGATACCGCCGGCGAGGGCGCGGTAGGAGTCCATGACGCCGGTGGTACCGAGACGTGCGGCCGAGACGACGAGGCTGAAGGTCACCTCCTCGGCAGTATGAAGGATGGCGCGGCCGCCGGTGGGACGGCGAACGACGTCGATCCCGAGATCGCGGCAGGCGGCGAGGTCGAGGCTGGAATTGGCGCGCTGGAAGCGGCCGAGAGAGACGGCGGAAGGCTGCCAGCCGTAGACGCGCAGCGTCGGCGGGGTCTCGCCCGCGAGGTGGGATTCGAGCATCGCCTCATCGGCGGCCATGTTATCGGGGCCGGAGAGGGGGCCGGAGTCGATGTAGCGGAACGCGCCACCAGTCACGGCAGGCTCTCGACGCGGGAGAGGGCGTCGTTGGCGTCACCACACAGCTCGGCGCCGGCGTTGAGAATCTGGCGCTGAAGGGCGCTGGCCTCGCCGTCGGTGAAGTCGCGCCCGCTGATGGGAGGGTCGTCTACGATGAGGACGCGGCGGCCGACGCCGCGAGCTTTGACGGCGGATTCGAGATTGCGGAGGTTGCCGCGTCCGAACGGAATCCCGGTGACGATGACGACGTCGGAGGCGCGGGCCATGTCGGCGTTTCTCCGGTAGGCATCTTCGCTGATCGGGGAGAACGGCGCTTCCTCGACCCGAGGGAGGTCGAGCTCCTCGGCCTCGACCTGGTCGCTGTCCGCCACGTTCACGACCCCCACTGAGACCGGGAAGCCGAGCTGGCGCAGGCGGCGCATGAGGGGAATGCCTGTGCCCGCGCCGCAGACGAGATGGATGCGCGTGTGGCGGGTGGAGATGGCGGAGACGGGCAGGCGGGAGAGCAGCGTGACGTAGGGCCGGTCGGTGGAGGGGTGGATGCGCACCTGCACTTCCGCGTGGTAGGCGGCCCGGATGCTCTCCTCGGTGACGACTTCGCGAGGCGCGCCGGTGGCGATGACGCGGCCATCGGCGATGAGGACGAGCAGGTCGCAGTATTGGCTGGCGAGATTCAGATCGTGGAGGACGACCAGGGTCGCGAGCCCGCGCTGGGCGGTGAGCTTGCGGGCGAGGTCGAGGATTTCGATCTGGTGGTTGATGTCGAGATGGGCGGTGGGCTCGTCCAGCATCAGCACCTCGGGTTCCTGTGCAAGGGCGCGGGCGATCATGCAGCGCTGGCGCTCGCCGCCGGAGAGCGAGGTGATGGTGCGATCGGCGAAGACGCTGGTGTGGGTCAACTCCATGCACTCCTCGGCGACGCTGACATCGCGAGGGTGCTCGAGTCCGAAGCGGGACAGGTGGGGCGCGCGGCCCATCATCACCACATCGCGCACCAGGAAATCGAAGCCCACGGTGTTGTCCTGAGCGACCACGGCGAGACGGCGCGCGAGGTCGCGGGCGGCCATGCGGTAGATATCGACCGAGTCGAGCAGCACCTGTCCGCGAATCGGCGGGAGCACGCGGCTGAGGGCGCGAATGACGGTGGACTTGCCGGAGCCATTGGGGCCGACGAGGCCGACGAACTGGCCCCGGGAGAGAGTCAGAGTGACGTCGCGGAGGACGGGGAGCTCATTGTATGCGACGGTTATGGCGAGGGCTTCGAGCATGGTGTGCGATCAATATTAGCAAGAAGGCGGGTGGACAACAACCGCAATGGGGCGAAGAATCGAAGAGGCGAGGAGTCGGAGGGAACGGCGGGAGGCCCCGCCTCCTACAGACGGCACGGCGTCGGCACTTCGGCCGGCGGCGCAGCCGACGGCGCCGCTGAAGTACCGACGCAGCGAACAGCGGCGCCGTTGCTCCGCCGACTCGCCGTCCGCTTCTCAAGCGCCGCCCGGGATCGGGCGGCGCTTGAGAAGGTAGAAGAAGAAGGGCGCGCCCAGGAGTGAGGTAAGGACGCCGACGGGGAAGATTTCGGCGATGAGGCGGGCGACGGTGTCTGCCCAGATGAGGAAACCTGCGCCGAGGATGCCGGCGACGGGGAGAAGGACGCGATGGTCGGGGCCGACGAGCTTGCGCGCCATGTGGGGGATGACGAGGCCGACGAAGCCGATGACGCCGCTGACCGAGACGGCGGCGGCGGTGACGAGCGCGGAGTAGAGGATGACGCTGGTCTTCAGGCGCTCGGTCTCGACGCCAAGCTGCTTCGCCTGCTCCTCACCGAGCGCGAGCAGATTGAGATCGCGGGCGTAGGAATAGAGCCCGATGCAGCCGACGGCGACGAGAACGCCGACGACCGCGATCACTGCCCAGTCGATCTGCCCGTTGAGATTGCCCATCAGCCAGAAGACGATGCTCTGGAGGTCCTGGTTGGCGAGCGTCATGACGAGGGTGACGAGGGCCCACATGAATGACCCCACAACGACTCCGGCAAGGATGAAGGAGTCGCGCTGCATGCCTCTGCGATCGCGTGCGAGCCAGAGCACCACGAGCATGGTGACTGCGCCGGAGCCGAAGGCGACGAGGCACTTGCCCGCGCCGCCGAGAAAACCCCCGAGATGCAGAAGGGTGGCGAGGCTGGCGCCGAAGGCCGCGCCGGCGGATACGCCAACGAGGTAGGGATCGGCGAGGGGGTTCATGAGCAGGCCCTGCAGTGATCCGCCGGCAACGGCGAGGGCCATGCCGACGATGGCGCCGAGGGCGACGCGGGGGAGGCGGAGATGCCAGAAGATATCGGCGAGGCGGGACTGCGTGCCGGTGCGCGCGGATTCCCAGATCACCGAGAGGGGAATGGGCTGCGCGCCGATGTTGGCGGCGAGGGCCATGGTGATGACGAGAAGGAAACCGAGGCCGAGGATCAGGGCGGAAAGGCGAGCGACGAGGGAGGGCCGGGCTGGTTTATGCGCGACTGTCATGTGTCCATCACCGAGGGAGGAGTATACAGGGAAGGAGGTGAGGAGTCGAGGAGGCGAAGAGGCGGAGGGAACGGCGGGAGTCGCCGGGAGGACCCGGCTCCCACAGAGGCGTCGGCACTCCGGCCGGCGGCGCAGCCTCAGCGGCGGCTGCGAAGCAACGCCGCAGCCTCAGCGGCGCCGCTGAAGTATCGACGCAACCAGGGCGTTCAGAGGGGCTTGCCGCCGTCTTCGGTGAGGATGGCTTGGGCGACGTCGGGGAGGAGGGAGAGGGCCTTGGCGCGTTGGGCCGCGGCGGATGGGGCGTCTCCGAGCTTGGCGTAGACGTCGGCGAGGCGATAGCGCGAGCGGGCCTCGACCATACGCATCTCGACATCCCGATTCTCGCGTGGCTGGCCTACCATGCGAAACATCTCATCCATCTTCTTGCCCGTGGTCTGATAGGCAGACACGACGCCGATCGCAGCCTTGAATTCATTGGCGGCGTCGGTGAGCGACTCGCGCTGCGCGTGCTGTGCGTAGTCCTTCATCGCGGCGCGGCCGAGCTGGTAGTGGGCGTAGGCGTACTCGGTATCCACGTCGATATCGGCGAGGGCGCGGTTCTTGTTGTAGTCCGTCCCCTCGATCTGCTCCATCTTGTGGTAGGTGCGCAGCGCGTTTTTGGTGTCGCCGAGCTGTTGGTACACGGCGCCGAGATGACGAAGGGCGCGGGTGTTGTCGGGGTAGCGAGCGAGCGACTGAATGTAGGCCTCGGCCTCCTCTTGATAGAAGCCCCGCTGTCTGGAATCGGTCTGGCCGTCTGATCGCTGACTGCCGGCCTGCTCGGAGTACAGTCGGGCGAGAGAGAGGTGCGGCTGGAAGTTCGTCGGTTCGAGCGCGATGGCTTTCTTGATCGCCTCTTCGCCTTCGTCGGGGCGGGCCATTGCTGACAGCATGACGCCGTATCGCTCCCAGGCGGCGGACCAGCCAGGATCGACCTCGGTGGCACGCTTGAAGCTCTCGTAGGCGATGTCGAAGTAGTTGCGCATGGACGCCGAATCGCCGTTCCCAAGCGCGCTGATGGCGGCGGCATAGGCGCCGTCGCCAAAGCGCATCGCATTCTCGCCGAGCGCGCCGCGTACGGGCGGCGCTAAGATGAGGCAGAGACAGAGCAGAATGCCCGCGACAGCGGCGGCGCGGCCGGCGCGGGTTGAGGGCCAGGGAAGCTGGTGGAATCCGATCTCGGGCGAGGGCGCGGGAGCGGTGCCTGGCTGCGCGGACTGCCCGGCGCGGCGCTTCGTTTGCGGCGCCTCCGCGGGCTGCGCCTGCGGCTGCGGCGCCGGCTCGTCGCAGGCGTAGTGCGCGATGAGCCCGAGGACAAACCAGAACACGAGGCCGACGGCGCCGATGTAGTAGTCGTAGTCGAGGAAGCTATGCACGAGGAACACGACGAGACTGGAGAGCGCGCCGATGACGAGGACGCGCCGGGCGAAGTCGGGGGCGCGGGCGAGCGCGCGGCGCGCGGTGAGAATCGCCGCGGAGATGATCCAGAGGAAGGCGGCGAGGCCGAGGAAGCCCTGCTCGGCGGCGATCTGGAGGTAGTTCTGGTGGGCGGCCTCTGTGTAGCCGCCCACCGCGTACTGCATGAATGCGAACTTGAAGCCGCCGGGGCCGACGCCGAGGATCGGGTGGGCGAAGGCCATACGGGCGGTGCCTTCCCAGGCGAGGATGCGGAACTTGTTCGAGGCCTTCCCGGGGCCGAATGCGCTCGCGACGTGGCCGCGGACCGAGGGAACGCGGTAGATGGCGATGGCGCCGACGAGAACGGCAAGGACGACCAGGATGGCGATAACGGGGAGATTGCGCGCCCGGTTCGCCGCTGCTCCCGCGGCAAGGATTGCGAAGACGACGGCGGCGACGGCGAAACCGACTTCGGCGCCCTTGGATGATGTGGGGATGATGGCTGCCGCGAGCAGGATGGCGCATCCGGCCCAGAGGAGACGCCGCCAGAGGGGGCGGTCGGCGATGGCGGCGGCGAGCGCGATGAAGAACGACATACCGAGGAAGCCGGCGAGCGGGTTCGGGTTGAAAAAAGTGCTGAAGATGTTCCAGGATTCGTTGTGCAGCATGGTGGCCGCGAGCAGCTTC
>JBEKKD010000230.1:0-6836 GCA_050010895.1 Armatimonadota bacterium | reverse complement strand
CGCGGGCTGTGGCATGGAATGCCCGCGTTCTCCGATGACTACTCATCGAACTGCTACCTGATCGATGGGGGGTCGGAGCTCGCACTAGTGGACGTGGGGTTCGCGACGGCCGTGCCGCAGTTGCTGCAGAACGTGAGGTCACTCGGGCGCGATCCGGAGAAGATTCGCAAGGTATTTCTGTCCCACGCGCACGCCGACCACACCGCGGGCATCGCCGAACTGCTCCGGCACGTAGATGCGGTCGTCTACGGCCATGCACTCACGAAGGAGACGCTGTCCGGCGGCCCTGGCATCTACCGCTCCGGCTTCCTGCCGGTGGACCCGGTCAGTGCGCCGGTGCATGAGGTGATCCGGGAAGGCGACGTGGTCCGCGTGGGCGATGTCGAACTCACGGTCCTGGGACTGCCGGGGCACACACCGGATGGCCTCGGCTATCTGATCTCTCTCCCTTCCGGTTTCTCGTGTTTCGCTGGCGACACGGTCGATGGCGATCAACCCGTGAAGTCCGCGGTTACCGGGTGGATGAACTCGGTGTGGGGTTCCCGCGTCTCGCACCTGCGCGCCAGTCTCTCTCGTCTCCTCAATCTGGGCCTACACAGCTTCTTTCCCGGCCACGGGGACCCGCAGCTCGGGCAGGTGGCCGTGAGGGATTCGCTGGAGCACTCGCTGGACCAGGTGCACCGGCTGCTGAGTATTCACGACCTGGATTGGTTGATCGCGATAGACGTGTAGCCTGCCTGCGCCAAGCCCGTCACGGGCTGGTGCCTCCAATTGGACCCGGACTGCCACTGCCGCGCACGGATGCCTATCTGGCCGCCTCATGGACCGAGTGCATCCAAGAAAGGCTCGCGCCCTGCGCACCTGCGTCCAGTAATCGGCGATATCGGACGCAGTACCGATCCTGGGAGGGCATCCAGAGTCGATCACGGACGGCAGCGAGGGAGATCGGCGCCGCCCGACGAAGGACCGCGCATTGGGTCCCAGCGCGGGCCCGAGGAACTCGCGAGCTGAGGAGGAGGTGCCGATGGACGCGAGCCCGAATGCCCTCGTCTCACTGCCTAGCTTGCTGGCCGTCTGTCTGTTGTTCGTCCTACCGACAGCCGGGCATGCAGACGCCCCTCTGCCCCCGCTGCCGGAGGGGAACACAGGCCTTGCGGCCAAGTACCCGGGCGATGTCGGGATCGAAAACGATCCTGCGGTGGTGCTTCACGCTGACTTCGAGGACTGCCGCACAACGGCGGACTTGCACAGCACATGGGATAACATTGTCCACGTGGGCAATATGCGCATCGTGGAGGGGGCCCCTAACGTGCACAGCGGACGGAAATCTCTGGAGATCGCCATCCCCAAGCAGGACCAAGCGCTCTCCGTGAATGTGGAGAAAATCCTCCCCGCCCCACACACGCGCGATGTGCTCTTCCTGCGGTACTACCTCAAGTTCGACCCGGGGTTCGACATCCCGCGGAACTCCTGCCACGACGGCGGCTCCATCTCCGCCGGGTATTGGAGCGGACCGAGCGCGGGCCCCGGGAAACGGGCCGACGGGCGCAACAAGTTCCTCGCCAGCTTCGAGACCGAGATCGGCTCGCCCGGAAATCCCCCATCGCCCGGCCCGCTGAACGTCTACATCTACTACCCCGAGCAGCGCGGCGACTACGGGGACCACTTCTACCCCTCCGGCATCGTGATGCCAAACACGAGCCTGCCGGGCGACTTCGGCCCGCACTTCGTCCCGCGACTGGACTTCGTGCCCGAACGCGGCCGCTGGTACTGCTTCGAGTACATGCTCAAAGCGAACACCCCCGGCCAACGTGATGGCCGCGTCGCCTGCTGGGTGGACGGCAAGCTCATCGCAGACTTCCCCAACCTTCGATTCCGCGATATCGACAGTCTGAAGATCGACCGCTTCGGCGTGGGCCTCTACATCGCGAAGAATACGATACGTGAGAACAAGGAGTGGTACGACGACGTGGTCGCTGCCACTTCGTACATCGGGCCACGCATCGTCGGTGAGCGCAGATAAGCGCACGGGAGGGGCACAAAGGTCCGGCGGCCGACCCCCGAACCCGCGTCCAGCAAGCGGCCATAACAAGCCGCTCTCCTGGCAGGTCCGCCCTTCCGCCGATGGAACTGGCAACCTGATTCCTGCCTACAAGGAGCGACGCGCATGGGCATCAAGAGAGTTCTCCCCAAGCGGGCCTATCTGCTGCACCTCACGCATTACGATCCGGTGTGGTTCAAGGCGAAGCCGCGTGAGAGGCCGTTTGATCTTGACCTGGCGTTGGAGATCGTGGAGGCGCTGGCCGAGGAAAGGTTCACACTGCTGGTGGTGGACTGCGCGGATGCGCTGGCGTACCGGTCGCACCCCGAGTTCGCTCGGCGTTACACGGTGCCGATGAAGCAGCTCGAGGCGATCACCGCGGCGGCGCGCACGCGTGGCCTCGACGTCGCCCCCAAGCTCAACTTCTCGCGCAGCGAGATCAACACTCACAACCACTGGCAGCGCGCGGCAGGAGAGCACTGGTACTCACACTTCGATGATGCCTACTGGTGGAAGACCGCCTTCGAGTGCGCGGACGAGGTGATCGCGGCCTGCGGCGCGACGGGCTATTTTCATGTCGGCATGGATGAGGATACCGAGCGCTCATACACGCAGTACTGCGAGGTCGTGAAAGGACTCCGATCCGGGCTGAAGCAGCGCAAGCTTAGGATGCTGATGTGGAACGATACCGGGATCAAGTACGCGAGCGGAATGCTTCACCACGAGAAATCCCTCGCCGCGGAGCGATCGGGCCCGAAGGACATCATCCACGTGCTCTGGCAATATGGTACGGTGCCGGTGGACGACATCGCGCGTATCCGCACAGCGGGCTATGAGCTGTGGGGCGCGCCGGGCTGGAAGAAGCCAGAGCAGGCCATCGGTTTCCGCGACTCAGTGGCACAGGCCGACGGCAAGGGCCTGCTCATGACGACCTGGATGCCGTGTCAACCGAAGCATCGCCCAGCGCTGCTCGACGGCATCCGCGCTATGGGGCCGATCTACAGAGGCGAAAACCAGCAATGAACGGAGACGGCTGAGGGGTCCGGCTGGGGGCCGGGCCCCTGCTCGTTCTCCCGCGTCAGCTCCCGGCACCGCGGCCGGGCCGTCGTGGCGATGACCGGCGGCCCCGTCCAGCCGAACCTGGGTCCTGTAGGGCGTCTCCGGAATGAGTGGGGAGGAGCAGCCTTACTGAGACCGTTCTACTCGGATGGGCATTACGGCTCTCTCCCCACACACTCCCAGTTACCGCATCCCGCCTACCATACAAGGGACATTGTCGGACGCGGAATCGGCCTCAGAGAACGAGCCGAGCCAGGAGCGGACACAAAGCAGAGCGCGGCGTTCAGAGCGGCGGCGCGCGTGCTGGTGCCGACGGCCATCGGGCCGCGGCGGATGGGGGGTCGATCCCCGCCGGCTCCATGCACACACGCTCCTGAAGAGGAAAGGGCGCCCGAAGGAGCCGCCCAATGGTTTCCTATGGTAGAATGCGCAGGAATGTCCCCCGCCCAGCGAGTGCAGTTGGGGCATAGTTTCGCGGTGCCCTGGAGGAGACGGAATGGATCGACGTGCTTTTCTCACGAGTGTCGCCGCGCTCTGCGCCCTGGGAACAAGCTCTCTGGTCACGCGGAAAGGACATGCAGTGGCGTCCAAGAACTGCAAAGAGTATCAAGTCGGGGTCTACTACTTCCCGAACTGGCACAACGACCCGTCCAGCCCGCGGGCGCCGGGGGAGTTGGCCGGTGAGTGGCCTGGCGTGCAGGCAGCCCGCCCCCGCTTCCCGGGCCACCGTCAGCCGCTCGTCCCCGCCTGGGGCTATCTGGATGAGGCTGATCCGAAGGTGATGGAGAAGAAGATCGACGCCGCCGCCGACCACGGCGTGGATTACTGGATCTTCGATTGGTACTGGCTCGACAATGGTCCCTTCCTGCGCCGCTGCATCGAAGGGGGGTTCCTGCGGGCGCGCAACAACCGTCGGGTGAAGTTCTGCTGCATGTGGGCCAACCACGATATGGGCCGGGGACGCGGCGCGGTGACGCCCGAAACCTTTCACGCCATGACCACGTGGATGATCGAGAACCTGTTCAAGCATCCCTCGCACTTCCTGGTGGAGGGCCGTCCCTACTTCTCGGTCTTCAATCTGCAGCGGCTCATAGACAGCTTCGGCAGCTTGCAGGGCACCCGCGCAGCCCTGGACGATTTCCGGGCGCGGATCAAGGCCGCCGGCCTCCCGGGCCTGCATTTGAACGTGATCCTCAATATGACCTACCGGAACCCCGGGGACGCTGCTCCGACCGACACCACGCGTGTCCTGGACATACTCGGCTGTGACAGCATCGCCGACTACCACTGGCTCCAGCAGATCACTATGCCGGAGTTCCCCGAGACCGAGTATCGCTACGTGCGCGATCACTATCTGGACTACTGGGAGACAGTAGAGAAGAAGTACCGCGTGCCCTACTTCCCGAATGTGACCGTGGGTTGGGATTCCACCCCGCGCACCGATGCGTCCGTCGAATACCGCCCGAGGGATTACCCGTACATGGCGGTGCTGCGCAACAACACCCCCGAGGCCTTCAAAGAAGCGCTCGAGATCGTGAAGCGCCGGCTGGATCAGCGACGCGCGCCGAAGATCCTCAACATCTACGCCTGGAATGAATGGACCGAGGGCGGCTACCTGGAGCCGGACACGGTCCATGGGATGGCCTACCTGGAGGCGATCAAGGCCGTATTCGGGGCGAACCCCTAATGACTTTCGCCCAAAGAAGTAAGGGCGAAAGTCATCAAAGGACCAGCGAACGTCCCTAGGGTGGCACGTCTCTGTCGCGGCAGATGAATGTGCCCGTGCTGTCCGGACGGCGTGGGGTTCTCTGTGATCGCCATCGTGGCGCGGCTACTCTGCCATACCGGACCCATCCGCGACGCAACCCCGGGCATTGACTCCAAGCCGAGGGGCGGCGGAGGCGTGCCGCCGTTCATGAGAATGGGATTACTCGTCTCAACCATCAGAGCGGCGTCAGAAGACTCGAAGCGCGCCCGGACTGCTGCCGCCGGTCACGGATGTGGGGGCGCGGCCTCTACCGACGGTTTCGCCTCGGCTGGTTCACCTGCCAACTTTGCCGGGCTGCAAGGAGGCGGGAGCATGGGGGAGAAATCGCTGCTTGGGGCGTTGCTGCGCAGTCGCCAGTGAAGGGGGCGGAGTGGATTCCGCGCAACGGGATCTCCCGCGCACATCGCAATGAACCGCGTGCCGACGAGTCCATTTCGGATCGAGGGAATGGTTGGGTGGAAGAGACTCCTGTAAACAACGGTGGAATCAGCGATGTTGATGAGGGCGAGTCGCCGGGTTCGCTCTCCCGCAAGCGATTCTCGCGCAAGCGCGCCGTGATCTCGGCCGTGGTGGTGGCATTGGCACTCGGCCTGATTCTTGGAGGTCGCTGGTTCGCGTTCGGTCAGACCCATGTCAGCACAGACGATGCCCAGGTAGAGCCGGAGATCTATCCGGCCAGCGCCCGGGTGGCCGGGCACGTGCTGCATGCGTATGTCGAGGAGAACCAGTCGGTTCGCGCCGGGCAGGTGCTGGCGGAGATCGACCCCAGGGACTATCAGGTCGCCGTGGATCAGGCGCGAGCGGCCCTCATGCAGGCCAGGGCCGCTGCGGAGGCGGCCGCCGGGACGGTGAATGTTACCCGGCGCACCGGGGGCGCGGGCGTTTCCCAGGCGCAGGCGGGGGTGGCGGCCGCGCGGGCTCGGAAGGCGATGAGCGAGCGCGAGCGCGCCTCCGCTTTGAGCCAGGTCAAGTCGGCGCAGGCGGCGGAGAAAGCGGCCGAGGCAGCGGTGGAGATGGCGCGCAAGGGGGTGACCTCCGCGACGGCTGCCCTGGTGGGCGCGCAGGCAAACGCGGACCAGGCCAGGAAGGACGCAGCGCGGATGGAGGCGCTGGTGAAGCAGGGCGCGGTGAGCACGCAGCAGCAGGAGGCGGCCGGGGCCTTGGCGGTGAGCGCGCAGGCGAATGTGGAGGCGGCGCAGGCCCAAGCAAGCTCGGCCCAGTCCGGGGTGGCCCTGGCTCAAGAGCGCCAGCGCCAGGCCTCGCTTGGCGTAACCCAGGCCGAGGAGGCCGCGGCCAGCGCGCAAGCGGCGGTGGCGCAAGCCGAGGCGGCTGTGCGTCAGGCGGTTGCCGGCAAGCAATCTTCTCTGTCAAACCCGGAGCAGATCAGGGTGCGCAGGTCGGAGGCGGGGAGCGCGAAGGCGCAGGTGGCGATCGCCGAGGCACTCCTGGCGCAGGCAAAGCTCAACCTGTGGTACACCCGTATCGTGGCCTCGATCGACGGCGTGGTGGCGGAGAAGGATGTCAGGGAGGGCCAGTACGTCCAACCAGGCCAGCTCCTGGTGGCCATCGTTCCCCAGCTGCATACCCATCTGCTTGCCAATTTCAAGGAGACGCAACTGAAGAGAATCAAGCCGGGGCAGAAGGTCGCGTTCACGGTGGACGCATATCCCAGTCTGAGGTTCTCCGGCCGGGTGGAATCGATCAGCCCGGGCACCGGGTCGGTGTTCACCCTGCTGCCACCCGAGAACGCCTCCGGGAACTTCACCAAGGTGGTGCAGCGAGTCCCGGTGCGGATCGTGGTTGACGGGAAGCAGAGCCCCAACCGGCCGTTGCGGGCCGGGATGAACGTGATGGCGACGGTAGACGTGGGATAGGAAGCTAATGAGCGAACCTGCGCGGGGAGTCGGGCCTGTCGCAGCCCGCCGCGGCGGATCTGCGACAGGCTACCGAAACAACTCAACCGAGCCG
>JBEKKD010000229.1:0-6848 GCA_050010895.1 Armatimonadota bacterium | reverse complement strand
CGGCAGGGCGATCACCAGCAACGTGGCGATGATGACGAGTACCACGAGCAGCTCCACCATCGTAAACCCACACCCGCAGAACCGCCGCAGCCGACCTGCTGCTCCTGAGGGGGGTGCGCCGCGATGCCTCGTACGCTGGTTCCGCCAGCCTATTCGTCCTTTCCCGCGTCGCTCGCATGTTTCTCCTCGACGCTGCTCTGCTCTCTCGCGCACAGAGCGCTGCGGGAGGCAGGGCTAACCTCGCCTCCCGCACTCTCTCCATGCCGTTACGGCAGGTGCGTGGCTGCGCTCTGCCACGGTCCCGTGGTGTTGTCGAAGTGTCCCGCCGGGTCCACCTCGACGCCGACCTGGGGATTGGCGGCGGTGCCGCCCCCGATCGCCGCAGTCGTCCCGTCGTTCAATACAGCGAGGAGGGTATACGGGTGGGTCGTGCCGCCCGCGCCTGCTACGTCGAACGGACAGATCGGGGCCTCGGTCAGCTGACCGCCACTCAGGCCCTTGGGAGCGGTGCCCTGAGCGCCCTGAAGCATATCAGTCACCTGCGTCGGCCACGCCTTATTCTGCGCGAAGTAGGCCTGGGCCGCCGTATTGATGATCTTGAAGTTCGACTGGCATGCGTGCACACGTCCCGCGTAGATCGCCGCGAAGTATTTGGGCAGGGCGATGGCGACCAGCACCGCGATGATGATGATCACCACCAGGAGTTCCACCATCGTAAAACCACGCGTGCTGCGCATCTTCTGGGTCCACCTTCTCATGCTCACTCACCTCCTCCTGAGGTCGGCATTCTCATCCAGACGGCGCCGCTGCGCCGGCGATGACAGTGTCACCGTTTCGTCACGGAGTTGTGCCCGGTCGGCCCCTCAATAGTGAAGTCAGATTGAAGATCGGCATGTACATGGAAATCGCGACCAGTCCGACGATCGCGCCCACAAAGATGATCAGACAGAACTCCATCACTGGCATGAGCCGCTTGACCGCATACTCGATGTCCCGATCGTAGAAGTCCGCCACCTTGTTCATCATCGCGCCCAGATCGCCCGACTCCTCGCCCGCCGCGACCATCTGGATCACCATCGCCGGGAATTGACCGCTCGCCTCCATCGGCGCGGCGAGAAGCTGGCCTTCCGTCACTCGCACGGTGGCGAGCTTCAGCGCCGATCCAATCACGTAGTTCTCAGCGACCCGCGCCGCGTCTTCCAGCGCGTGGACGAGTGGCACGCCGGTGCTGATCAGCGTTGCCAGGACTCGGATGGCACGGGCGATCGAGATCTTGCGGATCAGCCCGCCGAGGATCGGCATGCGCAGCTTCAGCGCATCCGCCTTCGGCCTGCCTCGCTCGGAATGCGCCCAGGCCCGAATTCCGCAGAAGCCGCCGATGAGCGCCAGGCCGACCGCCCACCAGTATTTCGCGGAGAACGTCGAGACCGCGATCAGCACCTTGGTGATCGGCGGCAGGTCCAGAGCCGCGCTCTTGTAGACCTGGGCGAAGACGGGAATCACAAATGCCAGCAGGAAGGCGATGATGCCTACGGCAAGCCCGATCACCAGAGCGGGATAGACGAATGCCGAACGGACCTTCTGCCGTAGCTCGGAGTCTTTCTCCATCTGTATCGCGATCCGCTCCAGAGACATCTCGAGGAAACCGCCGCTCTCTCCTGCCCTGATCAGGCTGGTCATCGTGTGCGAGAAAATCTGCGGATACCTTCCCATCGAGATGGACAGAGACTGGCCGTCTTGCACCCGCTGGCGGATATCGGTGATCGCCTTGGCCAACTCCGGGCTGTCCGTCTGGTCCCTCAATGCCCCCAGACAAGCGATGAGCGGGATGCCGGCGCCTATCATGGCTGAGAACTGCCACGAGAAGACCACCAGGTCTTCGTGCCGTACCCGCTGGGGCAGAATCCCGAGCGTCTTGTCGCCCCGGTCCCTCTGCTCCTCGACGGCCACGGGGAAATAGCCCATCTCCGTGACCTTGATCTTGACCAGCCGCTCGTTGTCGGCTACGAGGGAGCCCCGTACGGGAGATCCCGCCGAATCTCTGGCCCGATAGCGAAACGTCGGCATCGAGTGCTCACTCCTCCTCGACGTAGATGACCCGCATGACCTCTTCCGGCGTGGTCGTGCCGTCCATCACTTTCCGAAGACCGGCCTGCTGCATCGTCTGCATCCCCTCTTGCAGCGCCTGCTCCCGAATCTCCAGGGTGGAAGTCTTGTCCAGTATCATGCGCTTGATCGGGTCACTCATCCGGAGAACCTCGAACACCCCGGTTCTGCCACGATAGCCCCGGCCGCTGCAGACCGGGCAGCCCGCGCCCCTGGCGAAGTGAATGTGGCCGTGCTCGTCCTCAGGCACGCCCAACTCCTCCAGCACCCTCCGCTCGGGCCTGTAGGTCACCTTGCAGTTCCGGCACACCACGCGGACGAGTCGCTGCCCAATCACGCCGATCACCGACGATGCGATCAGGAACGGCTCGACACCCATGTCCAGCAGCCGCGGCAGCGCCGAGGCGGCGTCATTCGTGTGCAGCGAGCTGAAGACTAGGTGTCCGGTAAGGGCGGACTGCACCGCGATCTCCGCCGTCTCACGATCGCGGATCTCGCCCACCAGGATCACATCGGGGTCCTGGCGCAGGATCGCCCGCAAGCCCCGGGCAAACGTGATGCTCGCCGCCAGGTTCACCTGGCTCTGATTGATGCCCGCGAGCTGGTACTCCACCGGGTCCTCAACGGTGACGATGTTGTTGTCGCCCGTGTTGACGCGGTTCAGCGCGGTGTAGAGTGTCGTCGTCTTGCCCGAGCCCGTCGGGCCCGTTGACAGCAGCATGCCATATGGCTTCGTGATCAGGTGCTCGACCAGCGTCTGCTGATCGGGCGAAAAGCCCAAATCCTCAAGCTGGAGCAAGACCGACGTCTTGTCCAGGATTCTCATCACCACTTTCTCGCCGAACACCGTGAGCAGCGTCGAGACCCGCAGATCGTACGTGTACCCGTTGCTGCCGACGGTGATACGGCCATCCTGAGGCAGGCGGCGCTCCGCAATATTCATCCCCGCCATAATCTTGATGCGTGAGATGACCGCCGACTGAAGCCGCTTTGGTATCTCCATCATCAGGTAGAGCACGCCGTCAACCCGATAACGGACCCGTACATCCCGCTCCCTGGGCTCGACGTGGATATCGCTCGCAGTCCCTGTGATCGCGCCCTGGACGATCGAGTCTACGAGGCGCACAACCGGCGCGTCCTCCACCATTCGCTCGAGATCGCGGACCGTCATCCCGTCGGCTTCGTCGTGAGCCATGCTGGTCGTGTCCTCAATCGCCTTGTAGGCGGCGACACGACCGTCGAACACCTGGTTGGTAGCCAAGAGGACGTCTTCCTCAGGCGCAAAGAACGGCTTGACCTCGAGGCCCGTCACCAGGCGCATGGACTCGAGCGCGCGAAGGTTGAGAGGATCGGCCATGGCGACCGAGAGAACGTTCTCACTCAAGTCGAACGGCAAAGCCTTGTGCAGCCGCACCAGGTTCTCGGGCAGCAGAGAGGCGATCTCGGGCTCTACCGTCCGATCGGATAGTTCGACGAACGGGAGCCCGAGCTGATCCTCAAGCGCCTCCGCCAGGTCGCGCTTCTTGATCACGCCCCGCTTGAGCAGTACTTGGCCTAGGAAGCCCTTTGTCTGGCGCTGCTCCGCCAGAGCCTTGTCCAGGTCAACTTGGCTGACTGCTCCCCGGGCAGCCAGAATCTCGCCGAGTTTCCGTGCTCTCAGTTTCACGTTCACGGCCGATTTCTGGGAGACCCCTGTCACTGCAGAAAATGCGCTGTCTGGCATCTAGATGGTCTTCCTCTCCCTTTCGCCCCACCCAAATGGGGCCCGGACTGCTGTTCGGAGGGCTGATCGTTCAATGGAAGCGCCTTCCTGCTCGGCGCTATACTGATCGAATGGGGAACCTCATGAGCGGAGACCGCAACAACAGAAACTCCCTCCTCACGGCCGCAGACTGCGATCCAGGTGCTGTCCTCATGCACCTGAATTCTAACCATATGCTAGATCAATGTTGCGACGACTACTGCCCGCATAGTCGCGCATCCTAGCCCCAAGTCGGCTGGCGATACTAGCTACGGTTGCTACCCGAACTATGGCTTATTACGGACGTTCGCCCAACAAAGTAACATTGGGCGAACGTCTTCTTTCAGATATTCGCTGGTCTTCTGACGACTTTCGCCCTTACTTCTTTGGGCGAAAGTCATTAGGCATCCTCCATGCCCTCTGGCTGCTCAGCGCCAGCATCCTCGTCGTCCGGCTCTTCCGCCTCAAACTCATCATCCTCGACAGCCGGCCGGCGGCTCAGTTCCGCCACCCGGTCGGCCGAAGAGGCGTAGACCTCCCTCGCCCGGCGGCCGTCGTGCGGTCCCACATATCCACGCTCTTCCATGATGTCGATCAGCCGGGCGGCGCGCGTATAGCCAAGTTTGAACTTCCGCTGCAACATCGAGGCCGAAGCGTGCTTCGTCGCCAGCACATACTCCAACGCAGTCTCGAACATCGGGTCCTCCGCCTGATCCTTCCCGGCGATCACCACGGCCCCGGCGCTCTCGACCGCGGATTGCGAGTAGCTCGGCCTGCCTTGTTGTTTCAGAAAGCCGACAACCGCGTTGATGTCGTGTTCGCTCACATACGCGCCCTGTATACGCACCGGCTTTCCCGTCGGAGCATCCAGCGGCAGATAGAGCATATCGCCCGATCCCACCAGCCGCTCCGCCCCATTCACGTCCAGAATGGTGCGTGAATCCACCTGAGAGGCGACGGCGAAGGCGATCCGGGAGGCGATGTTCGCTTTGATGGTGCCGGTGATCACGTTCACCGACGGCCGCTGGGTAGCGACGACCAGATGAATCCCCGTGGCCCTGGCGAGCTGGGCGAGGCGGCAGATCGAGGTCTCGAACTCCGTCGCCGCCTGCATCATCAGATCCGCCAGCTCGTCGATCACGATCACGATATAGCTGAGGGGCTCCATCTCCTCATCGATCTTCGCCCGCTCGTTCCAACCCACGATGTTGCGCACGCCCAGATCGGCAAACTGGGAGTAGCGTAGCTCCATTTCCCGAATCGCCCACCGCAGCAGCCCCGCCGCCTCCTTGGCGTCGTGCGCCACCGGCGCGGCGAGGTGCGGAACGCCCGCGAACAGGCTCAACTCCACCCGTTTCGGGTCGATCATCAGCATCTTGACCTCATCGGGCCGGGCGCGAAGGAGGATAGTGGTGATCAGCGCGTTCAGGCAGACGCTCTTCCCTGAGTTCGTAGCCCCAGCAATGAGCAGATGGGGCATTTTCGCCAGATCGGACATCATCGGATGGCCTGAGATGTCCCGCCCCAGTGCGAACGCGACTCTGGACTTCACCCGCTGCGCAGTCTCGGACTCCAATATCTCACGCAGGTGCACGAATGTCACATCCGCGTTCGGCACCTCGATGCCGATGACGCCCTTCCCGGGCACCGGCGCTTCAACGCGCACCGCCAGCGCCGAGAGGGCGTAGGCGAGGTCGTCCGCCAGATTCGTGACTCTGCTGACCCGCACGCCGGCGGGAAGGTGGATCTCATACCGGGTGACCCGCGGCCCGCGCTCCACGTCAACCACTCTGGCATCGATCCCGTAGCTGCCGAGGGCATTTTCGAGCGTCTCGACGCTTGCCAGCGCCTCCCGCTCGGCGTGTTCCATGGATGGTGCCTCTGTCAGCAGCTCCAGCGGCGGCAACTCGAAGTCCTCGTAGCCCGCCTGCGGCGGGGCGGGATCCGTCTCACCCGGCTCCGTCTCGGGTTCCTCTACGACGTCCAGACGGGGCTGGCAGGCCGCCGCTGGCTTCGGCGCCGGAGGCAGCAGCTTCGGTGGCTCGACCGGCCGCCGCGGCCGCTGCCGCTTCGGCTGGATCGGCTCCGGCGGCTTCGCCCGCCTGAGCCGCACTCCTGCGACCAGGAGCGCCACCCGGGCCGCCACCCGAACCGTGCGCTGCAACAGATGGCTTAGGGGAGTATCCGTCATGTAGCCGATGGTGCAGAAAGCCGCAAGAGCGAGAATGGCAATGCCGAACGTGACCCCGAACAGCGGCCGGAGCGCCTCCGAAAGCAGCAGCCCGAACAGGCCTCCCGGCTCTGTGGCGAAGTCTCGGCCCAGAATGCCCGTTCCAGGCGCCCGCAACTGCGAAATGCCAAGGTAGATCCACATCAGGATGCCGAAGCCACTGGCGACGCGGCTGAACGCGATCGGCTGCCATCGCAGGACCATCGCGCCGCCTAGCCCCAGAAAGGCGATGGCGATGAGGAGAGCGCCTGAGTGGCCAAACAGGAAAGCCAGCACGGAATTGAGGGCAGGAGCGACGGCGCCTGTGTGCCGGCTGGCGCTGAAAAGCAGGGAGAGGCCGAGAGTGGACAGCCCGAGCCCTATAACCTCATAGCGCAGGCGGCGGCGATGTGGTTGCAGCGACAGGATGGGCCCCGAATCCGGCATCGAGGCGCGCGGCAATCGAGTGGGCCGGGCCACCCCCGTCTGCGAGCGATCTCCCATTTCGACCTTTCGACGGCGATTACAGTGGCAGGCAGGCATCACTGGAGCCGGCCCCGAAGCCTGGCTCATCCTGCCCCACAGGGCTACAATGATCGGTCGTCCAGAGCGGAAGCGGAACTCCCGCCCAAGCAGCGCCTTCTGCCCAGGCGCGACCACCGCGCTGGCACCGGCGCCGCTTCACTCGCGGGAAGGGGGCTACCCGCGTCGAAAAGGCAGTGTAAGATACCACGTCCGGGCGGGAAAAGCAATCGCTGCACATCACAGGGCAATCGCATCTAAACGGGGGTG
>JBEKKD010000228.1:0-9905 GCA_050010895.1 Armatimonadota bacterium | reverse complement strand
GTCGGCCTCCGGCCCGGCTACAGTCACCGCTGCCCCGGCTTCTTTGAACCGATAGTAGGGAAAGAGAAGCTCGTGCTCGTGATAGCCGGTCGCGACCAGGATCGCGATTCGCTTGCCTTCGATACTCATGCTGTCCCTCCGCACGTTGATGTGTCACCAGCTTCGCAGGAGACCGCCCCGCGTCCTTCCAATGACTGCCGACCGCAGAGCTACAGCCCGAGCCACTCCGCCGCATTCGCGTAGTACACCTTCTCCTGCACCTCACGCGGGATCTCCAGCGCTGACATGAAGTTCCGGTAGAACTCCATCGTGTCGTCCGGGTTATCGGACCCGAAGACCAGCTTGCCCACCAGCCTCATGTCGATCTTCGGAGACTGACTCGTCTGATTACGATCCACCCGCTCGAATAGCCACCGGAACCACGACGTCGGGTAGTGTCGAATCGTCCCGCCGCTCATGTCATACCAGACGTTATCGCAAGTGCTCATCGCCTCCACCGCCTCCATCGGCCACTGGTTCCCCAGGTGGGCGCCCACCATCCGGAACTCCGGGAAGTGGTTGGCGATGGTGATGAGGTAGGTGGGGTGCAGATTCTCCTGTCTCACTGGCCCCAGGTCGTGGCTGAGATAGCCGGTGTGAACCAGCGCGGGCATCCCCAGCGCCTGCGCCCGCTCGTAGAACGGGAAGTAGCTCTCGTGCGCGTATGGCAGTTGCGGGCCGATCAGCTTCAGGCCGACGAAGCCGCGCTCTTTCGCGCGATCCACCGCCTCCGGCCGCTCCGTGTCCGGATCGAGATAGTAGAACGGGACCATGTAGCCGGGATAGCGCTGGGCGAGCTTCAGCACCTCTTCATTGCTGAAGCTCATGCAGATCTTCTCGTATCCAAGCGAATCCCAGAGGGCGCGCTTCTCCTCCACTTCATCGCGCCCATGGAAATGCGCGTGGCAGTTGATGACTCTCATCGAATACCTCCCAAACACCGGATTGTTGCGTCGGTACTCCAGTGCCGACGCCCCTCCGTTCTATCACACGCGCGCGGCTGTGTTCGTCACTTCCGCCAGCAGATGCTGATCGGGTCCCTTCAATACTACCGACAGAAAACGGCGCGAAGAGCACTGAGCCATCTTGACGACGAGCCGATTCCACCCCTGCTGCAGCTCCGCATCGCACTCGTCAGCGCTCAGTGGGGAGACCGGCCTATGCTCGTGGTGCGAGAGCACTTCCCGCCCCCCGACCCATGCCTTCACACCGTCATTGCACCCCACTCTGAGCCGGACCGGCCGGGAGCGCGGCGCCAGGTAGTCGGTGGCGACGTAGTACGTCCCCGCATCGCCGTCGAGTCCAGCTACTATGTTCACTGCCGGCTCCGAGACCGATAGCCGTTTCCACCCTTCACCCCCCAGCGCGGTAACGCCGGAGAGGACCCCGCCCGACTCGGGTGCGTGTGGCTGGTCGAAGTCTCCATATGGTCCTGCCACATACCATAGCGACTCCCCGATCAGCGAAACCGGGAACGACATCTCGCCCGAATCATCCAGCGATACCAACAACGCGAATGGATTCGTTGCGCCTATCGTCGCCCGTTCCTCCGGCGCGGTGAATGTCGCCGTGAACGACACAGCGGCCGCCTCGGGCACGGTGACACGCTCCGCGTTGGTGGTGACGATGAAGCCGGCAGGCCTGGAGAACCTCGTCCCCAGATCGAGGCTTCTGGTCCCGGTGTTCGCGACCTCGATGATGAGCTTCCGCGGAGCGTCGTAGCCGATCGTGCATCGGGCATCATAGTCGATCGAAACATCGAGCGGCCCACGCCGAAACGAGGTGACATACGGCCCGATCACCATCCGCCGGATCAGCGCGGACGCATCCGGCATGCTCAGAACCGATGGCTCGCCGGGCGAATCATCGGCAAGCTGTACGCGTCCCCCGAGTTCGGAACGGATGATGGTCCGCCCGATCTCCGCCGTCTGGTCGGCCAGAGCGCTCACGGGCATCGAGGCTGATATGCCGACCGCGCCCCATCCCGCCTGCACCTCGCCGGCCACGATCTCGCGCACGCGTGCCGGGATGCCCGACGCTCCCGAAACCACCCCCAGCACTGCGCCCACAGCGCTGCACGTCGCCTCCGTTGCCCAGCCGCATCGAGCGGCCGTGAGCAGGGCCTGGCCCAGATCGCCGCGGTCGTGCAAGAGCGCCAGCGTGATGAACGATATCGCCACAACCGCGTCCCGCACATCCTCGGCGCCGTACGCGCGGAGCAACATCTCGCGCGTTCGCGGCCACTGGGCGAGTTCAGTCTGCCAGCGAAGCGTGTCACGTATCGCCCGCGCTGTACGGGAGTCGGCCGGCACCGAGCTGACCGCGGCCTCGACGAGACGGGCGGGCTCGGATTCCGCAAATGCCGCGCTCACCAGCGCGGCGACGACACACGCCGCCTCCATCCCGGGCCCGCCGTGGTCGATCGTCGCGTCCTCATACGCGTACTGCGCTGCTCTTCGCGGCTCGCCCGGAGACACCAGTCCCCACACCTCCGCCCTGGCAAGCGCACCGACGCTGTGCTGGAAAGGGTTATCGAACACACCCGAAGTCGGCGGATGAAGGTCTCGCCGCAGGTTGTGCGCAGCGTACGCATACTCGCCGTCTGCGTACGAGAGGTGCCTGAGCCAGGCCGCCGCGAGATCCTCCGACGTGATCCGCGGCCCGACACTCTGCAGCGCGCGCAGCCACACCAGTTCGAAATCGAGGTTGGCGGCGGCGTAGGGCCGACTGCGGGGCATGGAATCGAGATGGCTGCGGTCGATATCGTTCGGCTGCTTTCGGCCGTCCAGCTCCGATCCGATGGCCATGCCCGCAAGCTTGCCGAGCCAGCCGCCCAGCACCTTATCGCGATATGTCGCCTCTGTCAGCGTAACCACGTTGCCCCTTGCCTTCTCACCATCGGCGGATTCTAGCACAACAGGCCCCATCGAACCAGACCGCCTCACCCTCCGGTGGTGTCCTAATATGACGTGACGGATGCGCGCGGAACGTTTGCATCGTCGGGAAGGTAAGCGCTAGTGCTCAGTAACGTTAATTATGCTCCCTAATCTCAGGATAAAGGCGTCGCAGTTTGATGCGCGCATCGGCGGTGGTGAACTGCCAGCGGATGGTAGCGTTCAGCTGGCCCCGTCGTGTTTGCCAGGCCGCGACTTGCCGTTTCACTGCTTCGATGGTCGCCAGGCGGCGTGCCAGACACTGGCGGGAGAGCACGGAAAGCTCACACTCCGCCCGTCAGCTGACGGGTTCAGCCAGGAGCCATGCTCCGGGGTCCAGTGCCACTCGAACCGGGAAGCGAGGCGCCGGGCTTCCGCCGGGGCGAAGCGCTCATAGAGAGCGGCCGGGGTGTGGGTGTTGAGATTATCGAGCACCAGCACAATCTTCTCCGCTTGCGGATACAGGTCATCGCTCATCCGTCGGCTGACGGACAACTGGTCGGCGAAGTCCAGCAGGGTGCGTCGCTGGGTGATGCTCACCTGACGCCTTCCTATCAACGGCTCCACACAGAGAAACACGTTGCAGCTCCCGTGGCGCTGGTACTCATAGTCCTGGCGAGCCGCCCGGCCGGGGCGAGCTGGCAGGCCGCCCCGGGGGGTGTCTCGCAGGGTCTTGGGCCGCTCGTCGAGGCACACCACTGGCCGCAGCGGGTGGTAGGGGCGATGATAGACCTCCAGCACGTCTTCCATTTTGCACACGAAGCTGGCGGAAGGCTTGGGAATGCACCAGGAGGTCACCTGCCAGGGCTTGATTGCATTTTTTTTAGCCGGTTGCCCACCGCGGCATGGGAGATGGACTCCAGGTACCCCAACTCCACCAGCCGGCCCGCCAACAGTCGCAGCGTCCAATGGGCGTGGCCTTCCGGTGGCTGGGAATCCGTCAACTGACGGATCAGCTGGGCTTCGATCTCGCCGGTGATCTTTGGGGGACGCCCAGGCCGGGGCTTCTCTTCCAGGGCCGCCTCCAGGCCCTCCTGCAGAAAGCGCCAGCGCGTCCGCTTCGCCGTCGAGACGCTGGTTAGCACCGCCCCGGCCACCTGCTCATCGGTGCGGCGTTCGCCCCGGCTGCGATCGCTCAACAGCAACACCCGAGCCCTGGTCTGCACCCGTGCGGGAGCAGCGCCACGGCGGAGCAGCCCCTTCAAATGGGCGCGCTCCTTGTCAGACAATTGGACGGCAGATCTGGTAGACATACTCCCACATACCAGGTCCGCGCGTTCTGTTCATAATAAACTTTACTGAGCACTAGCCTCCGGCCATAGGGCTGTGGGGCAGAGTTCGGCAGGAACAGCCGAGCATCTGAGGTGAGTTTTCGGATTCACGGGGCCGATCACCCCACCAAAGACTGACCCCGGAGGCTCGGCTTTGCCCATTTTGGGGATAGCCCCGGAGACGAAGAACATGATAGAGACCGGGGTAGCACAGTCAGAGAAGCAGCAGATAGTGTCAATAGCCGCCCCATGTGTACCACCGGCCGCCGCCTGATGTGTACCACCATTTCGTGATTCCGGGTCGTTGCGAGCAGTGATCGACGATCACTGTTTCGGCGCTGGTTTCGCGGCTGGCTTTACCTCCTTTCTGCGATGGCGTTGGCGGTAACTCTCGCCGGTGATCACGGTCACCCGGGCGTGGTGGGTGAGCCGATCCAGAGCGGCGGAGGCGAGTAGCGCATCTCCGAATACCTCCGCCCATTCCGAAGGCGCGCGGTTCGAGGTGAGCACGATGGAGCCGCGCTCGTAACGGCGAGCGATCAGCTCGTAGAGATCTTCTGCGCCCTGGGCGCTGATGGGCCGTAGGCCGAAGTCGTCGATGATCAGCAGCTCCACCGCAGTGAGCTTGGTGAGCAGTCGGTGATGGGTCCGTCGGCCCGCGCGGCGAGCAGTTCCGCGAGCAGCCGGTGAGTGGCGAAGGAGAGCACCTTCATTCCCCGCCGGATCGCCTCATAACCGATGGCCGTGGCCAAGTGGCTTTTGCCGACGCCCGTGGGCCCACAGATCAACCAATTCTCCTTCGCCGTGAGGAAGCTGCAGGTGGCCATCTCCACCACCAAGGCTTTGTCGAGTGTGGGCACCGCAGCGAAGTCGAAATCGGCGAGCGTTTTCAGGTACTCGAAGCTCGCCTCCTTCTGGCGGCGCGCCTGGGTGCGCTGGTGGTGCCGCTCCAGTTCGTCCTCGATGAGCAAGGCGAGAAACTCTACCGGGGAAAGCTGCTGCTCGCGGGCCAGCTCTGCGCGCTCTTCGAGGCTATGGAGCATTCCCGAGAGACGCATCCGCCTCAGGCGGATTGGGCGAGAGGGGGTGGGTCAGCACGGGGCCACCTCCTCGGAGAAGAAGTCACCCATCGGCCGGGCGTACTCATAGAAGCGCAACTCAGGCTGGAGCGGCCCCGGCTCCAGAGACACCTGGTCCAGGCCCGCCTCCAGGATGCGCTTGAGACGCCGGTAGGTGGCGTCGCCATAGTGCAAGGCGCGAACGCAGGCCGCCTCCAGCCGCTCCGGCGGGTAGCGCCGCGCCAGCCCGAGCAGCCCCTGCACGCTGCGCAGCCGATCCAGAGGTCGCTCCTCCAAGAGCTGCTCGACCACCTGTGCGCAGCAGGGCCCGATCCGCTCCGCCTGCGCCTGGCAGTACTCCCGAGTGTGCACCAGATAGAAGGACTTCTCCTCCGGGTAGTGCTCCAGCTTGGTGTGCCGCTCTCCGGGCCGGCGGGCACGAGGATGGGTCACGAGCAGCGTCACGCCGTCGTAGAGCTGCACGGTGTGCTCGTAGACGTACGCGTCCAGCTTCCGGCCCACGCAGGTGAAGGGCGCCGAATAGTAGCTCTCCGCCACCTGGACGTGGCAATCCCGGTGCACTTTCACCCCGCGCACCTCTCGCAAGGAGAAGGGCTCCGCCGGCAACGGCAGCAAGGCGGGCTGCTCCTCGTCGTAGAAGCGGCGCAGGGGCGGGACATGCGTGGTGCCATGATCGCGCACCCCGGCCACTTCCCTGACCCACACTCTCGCGGCGCGATTCGCCTCCGCGAGATCGGCGGGCTGCTCGACCGCCAAGAGGTTTCGCTGCACGTAATGCACACCGTTTTCCGCGATCCCCTTGTGCTGGGGCGTGCGCGGCCGGCAAGGGTGTACCAGGGGGCCGTAGTGCTGAGCCAGTTTCCGATACGGCTCGGCCAGCTTCTGGTCATCCAGTGCCGCCCGCAGCACCGCCGCCTTGAGATTGTCGATCTTATGTGTCCGACCTGGTTATGTGGCGCGGAAGCGGGGTAGCCGGGTCTGCGTGGGAGGATTGTCCAAGGGCGGGCATGGGAGGGCACATAATTCGGCGGCTCCAAAGCGCGACAATTCCCTTTACCACCAGCCGGAAAGGAGATTGTCATGTTGGAACGCTACTTCCTGAAGCCCCAGACCCTCGATCGCATTCGCGGTTCGTGGCTGGGGGACTCCCTCGAGCGTTACGTCGCCTGGCTTGCGGACCAAGGCTACCGCGCCCGTAATGTCTACCGTCGAGTGCCGCTCCTCGTGCAGTTCGGCGAGTTCGCCAGAGAGCATGGCGCCACGCGTTTCGAAGATCTGTCGGCCCACGTCGCGGCCTTCGTGGAGGCGCGGCTGCTCAGCCGCCCGCACGAAGGCAGGCGCGGGGCCCGTGCCCTGGGCAATGAGATCAGAGGCCCGATCCGGCAGTTTCTGCGTCTGCTCACACCGGATCAGGCCCAAGGAAGCGGCCGTGGGCCCTACTGCGGACCGCCGTTCCTCAGGAGCGCACCGGGCTTCTTCGCGCACCTGCGCGACGAACGCGGCCTGCGGAAGGGCTCGCTTCAGCAGTACGGCTTTCACCTGCGACGGCTGGAATGGTATCTGGCACGGATCGGCGCCTGTGAGCTGGCGGCGCTGTCCCCGGCGATCCTGAGCGCCTTCGTGGCGGACTGCCACCTCGCGGATGAGGCGGGGACGTCAGGAAAGCGTCTGGGGCGCTCCTCGATGATCGGATTGTGTTGTAGTCTGCGCGTCTTTCTACGCTACCTCTACCGAGAGGGCCTTGTGGCCCGGGATCTCAGTCCCTCCATCGAGACACCGCGGCAGTACCGGCTGGCCGATCTCCCGCGCTCCATCTCCTGGGAGGAAGTCCGACGGGTGCTCGAGGCGGTGGATCGCCGCACGGCCGTGGGCCGACGCGACTATGCCATGCTGCTCTTGATGGTCACCTACGGCTTGCGCGGCCACGAGGTCGCGGAAATGAGGCTCGATGACCTGGACTGGGAGCGGGAGCGCCTGCGGGTGCCGGAGCGCAAGGCCGGCCACTCGACGGCCTATCCACTCTCTTCAGTGGTCGGCGAGGCCATCCTTGATTACCTGCAGCACGGCCGGCCGCAGAGCACGGACCGGCATCTCTTCCTCCGCGTCTTGGCTCCCTTCGTACCTCTGCGCGGGTCCTCCGTAAGCAACCAGGCCACGCGCCACCTGTGCCGAGCTGGCATCCACGTGGCGCGTCCGGGCTCGCACACCTTCCGGCACAGCTGCATCCAGCGCCTGGTGGATGCCGAGCTCTCCTTTAAGATTATCGGCGACTACGTCGGTCACCGCTCCCCTTCTTCGACGCAGGGCTACACGAAGATCGCGGTGGAGACGCTGCGAGAGGTGGCACTGGGTGACGGGGAGGAGATCGCATGAAGGCACGCGCACTCGGTTTCCACAGTTTCCTCGCCAGAGATTTCGAGGCCTTCCTTGCCTACAAGCGCGCGCTGGCGCGGCGCTATGATAACGAGGAACACAGTCTTCGCCTATTCGATCGCTATCTGGTAGAGCAGGGGGTGCGCGATCTCCCCGGCCTCACGGCCGACACTGTACAAGCCTTCCTCACCTCCCGGCCTCGCACACAGCCACGCAGCTACAACCATCTCCTGGGCGTGGTCCGTCGCTTCTTCGCCTGGCTCGTCATCCAGGAGAGAGCTCAGCATTCGCCCGTGCAGACCCGGGCACGCCGCACGACCTCCCGGCGGACGCCGTTTCTCTTCGACCAGGCCCAGGCTCGCCACCTTCTGGAGGCGGCTGCCCAGCTGCCCGATAACGCGCGGGCCGCCCGGCGCGGGGAGGTCTATGCAGCCATCTTCGCGCTCCTCTACGGGCTCGGCTTGCGGGTGGGCGAGGTGGCCCGCCTCCGCCGAGGAGATGTCGACCTCGACCGGGGTCTTCTGGTCATCCGACACACGAAATTCGGCAAGAGTCGTCTGGTCCCATTCGGGCCGCGCCTGGCTCGACGGCTGCGCGAGTACCTCGATCATCCGGGGCGCCATGGCGAGCAACCAGATCCCGACAGCCCTGTGTTTTCCTTCACGCGCGGAAGGTGCCTGAGGCCCGAGACGATCAGCCAGGTTTTCCACCACCTGGTGGCCCGGCTCGGCCTCGTGGTACCTCCCGGGGTGGCGCCCCCGTGTGTGCATTGTCTGCGGCATTCCTTTGCCGTCGGGACACTGCTGCGGTGGTACCGCGCGGGTCTCGATCCCGCCCAGCGGCTCTTTCATCTCTCCACGTTTCTGGGGCATGCTGATCCCGCCTCGACGTCGGTGTACCTGACCGTGACCATGGCTCTCCTCCAGGAAGCCAATCGCCGCTTCGAGCGGCTGGTGTCGTCCCCGCGAGAGGAGGGCTGATGATGGCTACGCAAGCGCTGGGACCAATCCTGTACACCTTCTTTGAAGACCACTTGCGGACCAGCAAGGGGCTACGGCCAGCCTCCATCAGGAGCTATCGCGACACCCTGCGGCTATTTCTCCAGTACACGGCGCAGGACGCGCACCGCAGGATCTCACGGCTCACGCTGCAGGATCTGCGCGCGGAGCGCGTGCTGGGCTTCCTGAACTCCCTGGAAAGAGAAAGGCGCAACCACATCCGGACTCGCAACCAGCGCCTGGCGGCACTGCGGGGCTTCTTTGACTATGTCGGTGGCCGGGAACCCGAGATGCTGGCAGAAGCAGCGCGGGTGGTGGCTATTCCCACGAAGCGAGTCCCTCCTGCGGAAACGATCTACCTGGAACGCGACGAGGTAGAAGCCGTCTTGGCAGGCTTGCCGTCCGAGGGACGCCAGGCGCTGCGGGACCGCGCGCTGCTGCTCTTCCTGTACAACACGGGGGCACGCGTCCAAGAAGTCGCCGACCTCCGAGGCGAGAACCTCGAACTCGGCACCCACCCCCTCGTCCGGCTCCATGGCAAGGGTGACAAGTGGCGCGTTTGCCCACTCTGGACGCAGACCGCCGACCTGTTGCAGAGACTGCTGGAGGAGAAGCCGGTCGAAGAACAGGCGAAGCGTCCGGTATTCTCCTCGGACCGCGGCCACGCTCTCACCCGCTTCGGGATCTACAAGATCGTTCGGCGCCACACCCGACACCTGGCGAAGAAGCGAGCCGACGCCGGCCCAGTGGCAATCTCTCCCCACGTGTTTCGCCACACCACCGCTGTCCATCTGCTGGAAGCGGGCGTCGAGGTCAATGTCATCCGCGCCTGGCTGGGTCACCAAAGCCTGGAGACCACGAACCGCTATGCCGAGGTGAACCTCCGTACCAAGATGCTGGCGCTTCAAACCTGCGAGCCACCTGTGACTTCCTCGGCGGGATTCCCCCGAGGTCCCGTTTGGCGCGATGACCCGTCTCTCCTCAATTGGTTGCAGTCTCTGTGAATGATTATGTGTCCCACCGCACGCGATCCTCCAGCGCTGGACACGCTTCTTGGCTCCCGCGGCACATATCCAGGTCGGGCACATAAGATCGATAATCTCCGGGCAGCGGTATCCCAAGCCGACTGGTACGATCCGGAGCTGAATCCCAAGCTGGAGCAATTCTCCCGCCACTACGGCACCGTGATCCTGCCCACCAAGCCCGGCACGC
>JBEKKD010000227.1:0-6874 GCA_050010895.1 Armatimonadota bacterium | reverse complement strand
ACCTTCAAGAACAACGCTCCAGCACACCGCCTGTACGCGCGTCACGGGTTCCTTCCCACGACCCAAGGAGAGATGCTGCGCGTCTGGCAGTTCCTGAACTTGCCCGCGCCCGATCAGTTCCGCTACGACCATCCGATGGCCCTGTTCGAGAGCGTCGCCGGCAGTGAACCACGCGCCCACCTGCTGCGGTGGCGCGATCCGCTTAGCGGCGACGAACTCGAGGTGACTCTGACCGGCGGCTCTTGCCAGTTCGACAGTGCCGGTGTGGGGCCAGCAGTCTCCGCCCTCCGTCTCCGGTCCGCTCAGGTGCGACTGGCGGGTACGCTCGACGCAATCCCGCCCGTCCGAATCGGAGAGACCCGCGCAGTCAGGTTGAGCCTGGCCAACGAAAGTGACGACGTAATAGTGGGAGGCTTCTGCATCGGCTGCAACACGGGCTTCCGGGTCGCCGCGGATCATCCGGGCGGGGAGCAGTTCTCACTCTTGCCCGGCACTAGCCTGGAGCGGAACGTGACCGTCGAGTTCACCGACTCTTTCCCGGCGGACTTGCTCCGCATCTCCTCCTATCAATCCGTGCCAGTGAGCGTTGACTATCTGTTGGGTGACCATACGTTCTGGCTGGCCGCGCAGGCGCCGGTCGAGCGGCTCGCGAAAGAGTCAGAAGAGGAGTAGATGGCTGTGTCTCTCTCCAGCGCCTATGTGGACGAAGCCGCGGTCGAATGGTATGACATTGCCTTCGACTGGCGGCGGGACAAGGAAGCCGACTTCGCCGAGACGTGCTTGCGAGAGTTCGGCCGGAGGACCAAAGGAGCTCTGGTCGATCTGGCGTGTGGCGGCGGGCACTTCCTGCGCGAGATGCAGGACAGAGGTTGGAGGGTGGCCGGAGTCGATCTCAGTTCCCAGATGATCGACCGCGCCCGCAAGCGGCTCAGCGCCCCCTGCACTCTCGAATTGGCACACATGTCTGATTTCACTCTCGGCGAGGCCTTCGACATGGCCACGTGCTGGCTGGACTCACTTCCGTATCTGCGGTCCAATGATGAGATTATCGGTCATCTCCAGTGTGTTGCCCGCGTCCTCACTGGCGGTGGGCTCTATCTGGTGGACATGGGGTTCAGTTGCTGGGCCGATCCGATGTGGCAGGGACGCCATGGCCAATGGCGTCCGGACGGGTACGAGGGCTGGTGTGCCAGGCGGGGCGACACCGAGGTCTACCATGATGGATGGTATGGTCCTCCTTGCGACGGCCTGGCCCACCTATGCACGGAGTATCTGCACTTCCGTGTCACGGACCTCGGCACGAGAATCGTCACTGAACGCACGCACACAGCCTGGAAGCGAGCACTCCACCCCCAGGAGTTCGCGGCCCTGGTGTCTGCCTCCAACATGTTCGAGGTCGTGGAGTGGTTCGCGGGGAGCTTCGCCCTCAATCAGACCCTGCAGAGCACGGACGGCCGAGGGCGGGGCATCGTCCTACTACGGAAGCGAGGCAGCGAAGGAGTAGCACGCCATGCCTGAGCGGATTCGGCCTCGCAGGATCGAGATGTGGGAGTTCTTCAACGAGAACGTGGATGCAGCGGGCTCCCGCTCTCCGGACAGGTTCGAAGATCTCACCTGGGGCGCTCGGAAGGCGGCTGAGTTCTTCATTGGCGCTCTCAAGGGCTGTCGAAGGATTCTCGATGTCGGCTGTGGTGAGGGGCTGCCAGCGCTTTACCTCGCGGAACGTGCCGGCACGGTGGTGGGGTTGGACGCAGCGCCGAACATGATCGCGGCGGCGCGCGCCAACGCCAGTCGTCTTGGGCTCGCGAATACCTCCTTCGAAGTGGGCGGCCTCGGGGCCCTTCCCTTCAGTGACCGCGAGTTCGACGGAGCGTCGATCTGTGGTGCCCTGGAGAGCATGAACTGGCCGGATGTGCTCCGCACGATTGCCGAGATCGAGCGGGTGTTGGAGTCCGGCGGCCGGCTGGCCGTCCTGGAGCAGGACTGGCGCGACGTTCTGAAGACCAGGCCCGAGCGGGAGGCGTGCATCCGCCTTGAAAACGGCCGCCTGTGGCTTCAGATCACCGAACGGCGCAGCCATCCCCACGCGGAGAGACAGACACGATACTTCGTTGCCCCTGAGAGTGCGTCCGGACAGAGGTTAAGGGAGGAGTTGGGAGACGATGCGCGCCGCGCGACAGCAATGGCGATAGGTGAGTTGCGCCCTGGGGATATCGTCGATGCGTGGTACCATGAGACCGCGCAATTCGACTCTGAGACGCTGGCTGACCTGCTGGAGAGCAATGGCTTTCGGAACCTCACAACCAGGTGCGAACGGGTCTGGACAGAGGAGGTGCTTCTTGTCACGGCAGTCAGGCCATGAAGCGGGGGCGATGAGGATTGCCGAAAGCCTGCTCGGACGTCGCCCTGACCGGCTGGAGGCTTTCTGGCCATCTGTCGGAGGCGATGATTCGCATAGCTTCCGACTGTGGTCAGGCACAGATGGGATGTTGCTGAAGATCAATAGGCGGCCGGGCAGCCCGATCGGAGTCTACTTCCACTGCCGTCTGAAGGGGGCGGGTCTGCCAGTTCCCGAGCTTGTCGCCTTCGACCCAAGGGGCGGTCTCAAGGGAGAGGCGTGCGCGATCTGGGAGTGGGTGGACGGAACGCCCGCGGAATGGGGATCGGGCGAACCATGCCCCTATGACGAGACCGAGCTCGGCGAACTGCTGCGCCGCATCCACGATCTGCGATTCGACGGCGCGTTTGGCTCCCTGGGTGACGATCTGACTTCACGATCGTTCGCGCCGCTTCCCGACCTCGGCCCGGTCAGCGATACCTGGCCTGGTTTCTTCCACTGCGACCGCGCAGCCCGGCGATACTTCGACAAGGGCTATCTGGATCGGCAGCAGGCCGACATTCTGTCGTCGCTCCCGGTGCGTCTCGTAGGCATACTGACGCCAGCCGAGCCGCGCCTGCTGCACATGGGCGACATCATGCACAACGGCAACCTGATCCTGCGCGACGGCCGCATCGTGGCGATTGTTGACTATGTCGAGTCCACGGCCGGAGATCCACGCTGGGAGCTGGCCTGCTTCGACTACTACTTCACCCCCTCGGAGCGCGAGCCCATATCGCCGTTCGACCTGGCTCGATTCCGGGCCGCATACGGGACTGAACATGATCCCAATGATCTGCTCGGGCGGTTCTACCTGTTGGCGATTCTGGCATTCGAGAAGCTGTTGTTCTACGACCCCAGCACCCAACGCGGCCGATGGGCGATCCGAACGCTGCACGACAATCTGCGTGTTATCGGAGGCAGATTATGACGGAGGGCCGCAGCTCTGCCGATCGTGACGATGGACCTCAGCCTGCACCGCGCCGCCGGGGTGCCCGATGGACCCGGCGCAGCGGACGCCGAGGACATGACGAAGGCTGGAACGCACGTACTGCAGAGCGCCAAGGCGCTCGAAAGGGAGCGCGCGTAGGCATGCAAGATCGAGAGCTGCTTTTCGACGATTGGGCCGACAGCTACGATGACCAGACTGCAGCGGCTCAGCACCCCTTCCCCTATGGCGGCTACGACCTCGTGCTCGCCGAGGTCGTGAAGCAGGCCGCGGCCTCGCCCGGCCAGTCGGTGCTGGACCTCGGGATCGGCACCGGGAAACTGGCCGCGAAGTTCGCCGAGCTGGGTTGCTCCGTATGGGGCGTCGACTTCTCGGCGGAGATGTTGGCCCAGGCCCGCGCGAAGCTGCCCGAGGCCGTGCTCGCCCAAGCGAATCTCATGGATGAATGGCCTCCGCTGCTGGAGCGGCGCTTCGACCGCATCGTCTCCTCGTATGTTCTCCATGAGTTCGACCTTGACGCGAAGGTCAGCCTCCTCCAGCGCGCCACTGATCATCTCGTCTCCGGAGGGCGCATCGTGATCGGCGACATTGCGTTCGAGACGGTCGAGGAGCGGGACGCCGGGCGTGCTCGGTGGCACGAACGCTGGGATGATGATGAATGGTACTGGGCAGCCGACGAGGCCATCCCCGCCTGCCGCACAGCGGGGATACATGCGACATACACGCAGGTATCGGAGTGCGGCGGGGTGTTCGCCATCGCAAAGATGGATGTTGCGCACAACCGCGAGTGAACCGTTCGCCCAAATCGTGCGCCCTGCACATTGGAGGAGCATTGTGCCGACACGTACCGAGACGGAGCAAGTGCAGCGTGCCACAGCGGGAGATCAGCAGGCCTTCACGGAGCTCGTGAACCGCTACCGCGACGCTGTCTACGGGATCTGCTACCACCGCGTGGGCCACCCCGAGGAGGCGAAGGACTTGGCTCAGGAGGCCTTCCTGCGAGCCTACCTCGACCTCGGTCAGCTCCGCGACCCGGTGGCCTTTCCCGCCTGGCTGCGGCGCGTGACCGAGCGCGTGTGCAGCACGTGGCAGCGCCGGCAGCGGCTGCAGATGGTTCCGCTGGAGGGCACCCCGGAGCCAATAGTGGTGCGCGACCTGGACCTGCCCCTGGCGGTCCGCCAGGGGCTGATGCAGCTGAGCGAGGATGCCCGGCTGGCGATCACGCTCTACCACATCAACGGCTACTCGGTAGGCGAGGTGGCTCGCTTTCTCGAGGTGCCGGTCGGCACAGTGAAATCCCGCCTCCACCACGCCAGAAGGCGACTACAAGGAGCGTTGATGGACGAGTACAAGGATGCACTGAGACATGGCGCGCCCGGCGACGAGTTCGTCGGCGCGGTGGTGCGGGCGGCACGCTCGCTCGAGGAAGGCAAGGCCCTGCCATGGGGGCAATACTTCGACCCGGCGTCAGAGCGCGACCTCAAGCGCTACCTGGTACTGGAGAAGGATGGCACAGTGCTGGGGGTGAGCTTCTACGGCGTCGGGGTAGCACACCTCCGCGGCCTGAAGGTGCGTGTGGCGAGCTGCCACGTGACGAGTGGGGAGAACGACTGGCACAAAGGTGGCCTGGACATCTATGATCTGCTCAAGCCCGCTGCACTAGCTAACCTCGGCGAGCTTGGCTACCCCATCGCTATGACCCACGAGGAGGTGATGAGCGCGCCGCGGCACGGATACGTGCCGTGCTTCTACCACTTCCGCGTGATCGCACCGGCGGGGAGCTTTCTGCGCGATGAGCCGACCGGCGCCATCCGGCCCTACCGCGAGTCGGACCGGGAGCGGTGTGATTTCCTCAGGGCGCTGCCGCGCGCTAGATTGGGGGCGGGCTCGTGGGACCCGGGCGAGCTTCCGCCCTTCGTCTTGGAGCGGGACGGGATGGTGGTCGGTTGTTGCACCGTGATGGTCAAGCATCGCTGTGTCTCACCCTGGACCGTCAACGAGATGGAAGGCGTCGATATGGCCGCCTATCGGGATCTCGCCCGTCACGTCGCCGAGATGGCCGTCGCTGAGGGCGACGAGACCATCAGCACCTACTTCTCTCCACAGCATCCGCTCGGCGCGCTCATGCTCGCGCGCGGTGGGGTGTACGAGATGAAGGGAGCGAGCTGGAATGCTGCGAAGCACGAGGAGTTCGTGTGCATTCTCGACCTGGCCGCCGCGCTGCGCGCGGTCGCACCCGGGCTTGGGCGCGCCGCGAAGGGTAGAGTCGGCATTGACATGGACGGCGAAGTAGTTACGATCACTGCGGGCGATCCACCGGTGTTCACTGAGGGGGCGAAGGGCCCGACCTCGCGCATCGGCCGCATCCCGATGACGCAGTTGCTGGTCGGCTACCATTCCGTCTTCGAGATAGCCTCCCGTCCCGATGTGGCGTTGCGGGAGGAGGACACGGCGGTGCTCGATGCGCTCTTCCCGAAAGCGTGGCCTTATAGCCAGCCTGACCCATACATGTGGTATGAGGAGACGCTGCTAGAGGACAAGCCATTCATAGCGGAGGAACCCTGGCGGAGCAAGCTGGCCGCGCATCCAAGACCGTGGGCGCTGTAGAAGGCTGACGGTTCCGTCGCCCGAGAGACCTGGAGCAAAGCGGCGGGCGGCGTCCGAGACGCACTTGGCACACGCAGAGCCGGTGCTGTGCACTCGGGCCTCCCACGCCCGCGCCGGCGCGAGTGTTGACAAGCGAGGCTTTCCCGCGGCATAATCTGCCTGGCTGACCAGAGAAAAAACAAGAGAAGTCGCAGGCTACCGCGCTTCAGCCCTTGACGCGCCTGCTTGCGCTATCCGGCAATCCGGGTGGTGCAAGCAGGCGCGTTTAGCGCTTGTGGATCAGCGTCGCCTGAGGAGAATCGCCATGGAAACCTTGCTCGACCTCGTGGGTCGAAGACCGATACCTGAGCCGTGGGAAGAAGGAGACAACATCCCTTGGGATGATCCGGGGTTCAGTCAACGGATGCTCGCGGAGCACCTCTCCCAGGCACATGACATGGCAAGCCGGCGCGCGCCCAAGATTGAGGAACACGTGCGTTGGATTCACTCGGGGGTGCTCGGGGAGCGCCGCACACGCATCCTTGATCTCTGCTGCGGCCCGGGCCTCTATACCAGTCGCCTCGCCGCCTTTGGACATGAATGTGTGGGCGTTGACTTCTCCCCGGCCGCCATTGCCTATGCTCGGGAGCAGGCAGCGGCGGACAACCTGGCGTGCCGCTATGTGCGAGAGGATATCAGGGTGGCCGAGTTCGACGGCAACTTCGGACTCGTGATGATGGTCTTCGGCCAGTTCAATGTCTTTCGGCGAACGGAGGCGCGCACGCTCCTGTCCAAGGCGAGGCAGGCACTCACTGACGGCTGCATTCTGATCCTGGAGGTTCATACGCTTCCCACGGTAGAGCACATGGGCACGCGCGGACCATCCTGGCACTCCGCGGCGAAGGGTCTCTTCTCGTCTCGACCGCACCTCGTCCTGCAGGAGCACTTCTGGCATGCCGAGA
>JBEKKD010000226.1:0-6879 GCA_050010895.1 Armatimonadota bacterium | reverse complement strand
TCGCGACCAGCACGCCGGCAATAGCCGGCCCTATGATACGGGCACTGTTGAAGATCGAGGAGTTCAGGGCGATGGCGTTCATCAGATCTTCTTTGCCGACCATTTCCACCACGAACGCTTGGCGGGCGGGCATATCGAATGCCATGGTCGTCCCGCTGAGCGCCGCCAGCACCGCAACATGCCAGGCGCGGATCCACCCAGCCCCGGTGAGACCGGCGAGCACGAAGGCGAGCAGCATCGCCACTGACTGCGTGAGAAGCAGGATCCGCCGCTTGTTCACTCGGTCGGCCACCACCCCTCCCAGCAGTGCGAATGATGCCATGGGGAGGGAGCCCACACCGCCTATGATGCCGAGCAGAAGGGCGCTATTCGTCAACTGGTAGACGAGCCAGGCCAATGCCATCTGCTGCATCCAGGTGCCGATCAGCGAGACCAACTGCCCCGCGAAGAAGAGCCGGTAATTCCGGTGCCGCAAGGCGGCAAAGGTACGAAGGGCCTGTCGCGACCGGCGCTCGGATGAAGGCATGCCGTTTTCGTTCCCATTCCCATAGTTGGAGTTCAAGCGCATGCGTTGCCCACGGGGTAAAGGCTTAGGTAGCAGACACCCATCTGGCTTTGTTACCCGCGGGTGAGGCTGTGTCCTCCCGTGCAGGTCAATCAACGGTGATACAGGCATCATCCGCTGGTGGCTGCTCTCCCCGGCACCCTAATGGCTTTCGCCCAAAGAAGTAAGGGCGGAAGTCGTCAGAAGACCAGCGAATACCTGAAAGAAGACGTTCCCCCGATGTTACTTTGTTCGGCGAACGTCCGTAGAGCGTCCAGCGTGGTGACAGACATGCCGTTCTCTCGCCCGCCCGTAGTGGTTGCTTCGCCGTAGAACCGCCCCAGCTTTGCTCTGACGGCATCCCTTGGTGTATCGTGGGCGCTCCGTTTCCCTGGAGGCTGAACCCCCGTGGAGGCAGCCGGGCCTGGAGCACGCGGCAGCAGTGACCAACCCTTTTCGCGGGTTGAAAGAAATAGTCGGTCGACATCGAAACGTTCGTCGCTATGGGCAAACATGGGCTGCCGACAGACCCCGCCCCTTTCGAATCTGAGGCCGCAGCAACCGTCAAGCAAGAGGCGCAACACCCCGGATGGCGCGCCACCCTCTACACGATGTGGGTGGCCCAGATGTTGGCCATGGTGGGCTTTGCCTTCGTGATGCCGTTCATCCCCTTCTACATTCGCCAGCTCGGGGTCACGAACGCGCGCATGGTGCCCATCTGGGCGGGCCTGGCCGTGACCGGCGTGACCTCCGCTGTCGCCTCCATAGTCGTGGGAAGGTGCAGCGATCGCTGGGGGCACAAGCCAATGCTGGTCGCCTGCGTGGGCCTCGCTGGCGTGATGTGTCTGCCGCAGGCGATCGTCCACAGCGTGACCCAACTCCTGGTAGTGCGGGCCATCTTCGGCATGGGCGCTGGCGATGAACGCCATGATGGCTTCGATGGCGCCGCGACATCGCCTGGGACAGGCCTATGGCATGACCACGGCGGCCTCGTCCATCGGCTGGGCGACCGGGTCTGCGCTGGGCGGGTGGGCAGCTTCGGTTTTCGGCCTGCGGGCCCCTTTTGTGATGACAGGCGTAGTGCTCATCGCCATGGCGGCGATCGCGCAGGGGCATCTTCGCGTCAGAAATGATCGCGGCTAGCGGGCTGCCCCGCGATCCGAGGGAGGAGCCGGAGTCGGAGGTTGCTCTCAAGCCGACTCCTGGGCGGTTGACAAGGAGAGAGGGTCTCAGCCCGGAAGGCCGATCGGTCGATGCCGCCGAACACACACGTGAGATACTCACAATGAGGTTCGAGTCCATGCCGGCCCCATGCGTACCTGTACTCATAGCCACCATCGCCCTCCTGGTTGCTGCCCAAGAGCCTGCGTCCGGCTCGGCCCCCGCTTCGGCCAAGGTGGACACGGGCTTTGTGTCCGGCCCGGTCGCGCGGCTGTCCAGCGGCGACATCACCCGGATCGCATCCCATCCGCTCCAGGACCTCTTCGACCGGGAGACTGGGCGCTACACCCAGATCGAGGATGACGGCGTTTCCGGCTACTGGGGCCTCGATGCCATCAAATCGCGCCAGGACGCGGCCCAGAAGCCCTACGCCGACCTCCGCACAGGCGGGCTCTTCCAGTCCGAGCGCGTCATCTTCGCCGATCTCACCACCGGAGCGACGCTGATGAAGGTCAGCGATGAGCCCTATGGCTCGGGCGACGAGCTGAACTACTTCGGCAAGTCCTGCTTCAACGCCGACGGCTCGCTCATGACCTGGCAGCGGACGAGGAAGCCGGACATCTGGGGTTCCACCGGCGAAACCACCACGGAGACGCATGGGCCGGTCCTGGTCGATGGCGACGGCACGCACTTGCGCGTTATCCAGGGATGGCCGGAGCGCATCCGCCCGCCCATGGTCTGCCATCCGTTGCATCCCGACCTGGGCTATGTCATGAACGAGGATCAGCTCCTCGAACTCGACCTCCGCGCGGGGACCGTCCGCCGCGTCGTCGCCACCGGCGTGCCTTCCTGGTGTCTGAAGATCAGCCCGGATGGCAAGTACGCCTGCAATGATGATTACAGCCACGGTCCCATCACCGTCGTTTCGCTCGAAACCGGGGAGAAGTGGGTGATGAAACTCACCGGGCGCATTCACGACTCCTACCGCTTCGTCCCCGGCAACACGGACTGGATCATGTACTGGTATGAGGCGGACGGCGGCGGCCATTGGTTCCACATGATGAACTTCAAGACCGGCGAGGACCGCGTGTTCGACTTCAAGTATGACTGGAACCACGGCGACATGGGGCGTCGAGTCGGCGTGCACGAGACCGGGAATGTCTACAGTTTCGATGGGGAGAGGTGGCATCTCGACGGCAACGCCTGGTGGCCGGACCAGACATTCGGCGATGACGCCCCCTTCTACAACATCCCCGGCGACTACAACGGCTACTGCCAGTACTGGCCGGACGATCAGCTCTGGGCCTACGGCACGCTCATCGTGGAGCGCCCCTATCTCTCGGAGATCAGCGCCTGGTTTGCCAAGCCCCTCGCCTCCGGCCGCGCCAACCGCTTCCGCATCTGCTGCACCAACCTCTATCGCGACACCAACCGCAGGGGCGCGAAAAGCGTGGTTCTCGACCGGCCCAACATCAGCCCCGACGGCACGAAGCTCCTGTTCAACTCGAACGTCTTCGGGACCTCCGAAGTGTATCTGGCGGTGGTGCGAAATCCGCTTCCGCCGGTGAACGTGAAGGCCGAGTGGGCGGGAAGCGGGGTCGCAGTCACCTGGCAGCCGCCTCGATACCGGCGCGAGATCGCCGGCTATCTCGTGTACCGCAGCACCGAATCCGGCCGCGGCTTCGAGCCGCTGTTCGAAAGCCCGACCGTCCAGATCGAGTTCACCGACCGTTCGGCGAAGCCCGGCCGGGTCTACCACTATGCTGTCCGGTCGGTCGAGCATTCGCGGCTGGAGAGCCCTCTCTCGGCCGAGGCTGCGGCCGCCTCCGATCGCCGGCTGCTCGGCGGTGCGCCGCTGCGCCTCTTCTTCGAGGCCGAAAACGCGATCCGCGCCGATCTGGACGCGCCCTCGCCCGATTCCCTCTGGCTGAACTTCGACGGCACGGCATCGAACCTCTACTATATCTGGCAGCGCCGCGCGGATAAACCCGGCACGGCCGCTCTGCCGATCTCGGTTTCCCGCGCGGGCGACTATTATGTCTTCGCCAGGATGAGAGGCAAGCAGGGCGCCCGGTTCGAGGTCGGATCGCAGACGCTCTCGCTGCCGGCCGCGGCTGCGTGGGCCTGGGCGAGGTCGGCTCGCCCCATCCATCTCAGCGCCGGGCCTCAGGACCTGACCATCGCGTCCAGCACATACGGCTCATGCCTCGACTGCATCTCCCTCTCGACGGACCGCGACTTCGATCCCACGGGACGCGTAAGAGCTGCTGTGCCCTCGCCCCCGGCCCTCAACGCCGATGCGAGGAACGGCCGGCCGCGTCTCATCTGGTTCGATCGCAAGTCCCCGCGTTGGAGCCACTACAACCTCTACAGCTCGAACCACCCCGGTTTCGCCTGCGACCGCAGCACCATCATCGCCTCGCCCGATGCACCCGAGTATGTGGACTGGCGGGCGCCCGCGGGGCCCAACTACTACAAGGTCACCCAGGTGACGCTGGACGGCCTCGAATCCGCGCCATCGAACGAGATGGCGGTGGCGCGGTGAAGCGCAGCCGGTGCTCTCCAGAGACTCATCTGGGCTACCAGGATGCTCGGACGGCCTCTCTCGTGACTCGCTGATACCCCTGGTCCGCGAGGCACAGCGGATGCAGAAGTACAGTGGCAGAGAGCTGAATCGGGTGAGCCCGGCGGCGATGGTCATCGTGGCTCGGATACTGTGCCTACCCGCGACGGAAACCGGGATAGCGACTCCCAGCCGAAAAGGTAGTCGGAGTCGGGGGTGCTCTCAGCCTGGCTTCACCAGCGACTGACCGGCCACTGATACTGAGGTTGACTATTGACACCGTGACAATCGCCTGATATACTACTTCCGGAGATTGATATGGACTCACAAGACCGGCCGGCATTTGTCTGCGCGTGGCGCGGATACCTCCGTGCGCATGCGGCAATTCATCGTGTGGTGGGCCGGGAATTGCGGGAATACGGGTTGAGCGGCGCCCAGCTCGCGATTCTGCGCGTATTGTCAGAGGCCGGCGAGTCCGGCGTCAAGTTGAACGAGATTTCCCACCGTTTGGCGGTAACTTCTGGGAACGTTACGGGTCTAATTGATCGTCTGGAGGAAGCGGGCCATTTGGTCCGCCATGCCCATCCAGAAGATCGCAGGGTTACCCTCGCGGTCCTCACGCCAGCGGGCCGGGAGGTGTTCGAGCGGGTTCAACCGGCTCATCTCGGCCGCGTCGAGCGTGTCATGTCTTCCCTTACTCCGCAGGAGCAACTGCTTCTGGCTGACCTGCTGGACCGTATCGCCGAGCATGCCTGTCTCGAAGACGAGAGACGATAGTCGAAACTCGAGAGTCGCCTCCCGATTCTCGATGGAGGTCTCTCCCGCTCTGTCCTGTGTGCTGTTTCGCGGCTGGTGAAGGCCGCGTATGAGATCCGCTGCAGCTCCGGGGGCTGGCGGCGGGCAAGGAGTACTCGTGAAGCGTTTGGCATGGGTCGTTCACCTGTCGTTGCTCTGGGTCGGGATGGCCGCTTTGGGCGCCTGGGGCCAATCTCCGGCCGATCTGCCGGCGATCTGGGCGGTCGGACAGGGCGGAGTGACCGCGGATCTGCTTCAGGTAACCCCACCGGCGCCGGCGCCGACGGAGCTGTCGCTGCAGGACGCGGTGAAGCTCGGGCTGGCCCGCAACATCGATTTCCGCGCCACGATCCAGAATCTTCTCGACGCGCGCTCTCGCTACTACGTTGCCCGGCAGCGCTGGGACCTGACCCTCACCGGCAACGCCCAACATGCCAGCACGCGGGACCAGGGCGTCACCACCACTGTGGGCACCAGCGACCTGGGCGGCCAATTCGACTACGCCGCCCTCACCGGCGGCACGTTCTCCGTGACCACCGCCTTGGATCACCTCTCCAACGAGCAAGGGAGCAATACCACTACTATCAGTCTGCAGCAGCCGCTGCTGGCCGGCGCGGGGGCCGCCTCTACCGCCTACGAGACGCTGCGCTCCGCCCGGAACGGCTACCGAGAGGCGCTGCTTCAGTACTACATCGATCGTCAGAACCTGATCGTGAGCATTATCGCGGCCTACTTCAACGCGGTCGAGCAGCAGCAGTTGCTCGACGTGCAAGCGGCCAATGTCCGCTCAGCCGAGCAGCAGGTGAAGGACGAGGAGGCGCGTTTCGAGGCGCAGCTCGTCGTCCGGCTCGATCTCCTCCAAGTGCAGCTGCAGCTCGCCAGTGCCCACCAGGCACAGATATCGGCCCAGCAGGCGGCGCAAGACGCGATGGATCAACTGCTCGCGCTGTGCGGCCTTCAGGTGGGTGGAGCGCCGCCGCTGGTGACCGCGGTGCCCTATAAGCCGGTGTCGGTGGATCCGGAGGCCGTGGTCAAAGAGGCCCTGGAGCGTCGGCCGGAGTTGCAGCTCGACCGGCTGGCGATCGAAGACCGCACCGCAGCAGTGCGTATCAACCGCAGCCAGTCCCTTCCCACGCTCAATGCGTTCGGGAACTTCCAGGAGGTGCACCAGGACGCCATCGACGACAGCAGCCGCGGCTGGATGTTCGGGCTGAATCTGTCGGCGCCCATCGGGTCGCGCAACCTGGTCGAGCAGGTGCGCCGCGCGCGCTGGGCGCTCCTGGTCGCGCAGCAGCAACTCCTGGACGAAGGACAGCAGGTGGTGGCAAGCGTGCGCACGCAGATGCGGGCGGCGGCCTCCGCACAAGCCCAGACGGACATCGCCATGAAGAACCTCGAGGTCGCGAGCCTCAGTGTATACGACGCGAATCTGATGGTTCAGGAAGGTCTCTCCACGACTCTATATCTGGTGAACGCGCAGACTTCGTTGGTCCAGACTCAGACCTCCGTGGTCCAGAGCCGGGTTGGCTACTACCTGGCGACGATGCGTTTGCGGCAGGCGATGGGAGAAGACGTTGCGGCCGACCTGCCGACCGAACGCGCCGCCCCGGGTCAGGGGCCGGGGGACCAGGGCCAACTTCCGGAACGGCAGGGGCCGGCCGGGGGCCAGGGGCCAGGCCCTGAAGAGCAGGCTGCGCCGTCACCTGCAAGTGGGGCAGCAGCGCCTGCTCCGGATGTCGGGAGCCCAACGCCAGGGCCTGGAGGCCAACCCGCACCAGCAACCCCGGGGGGAGCGGCACCGGCTCCAGGGGCGGGG
>JBEKKD010000225.1:0-6893 GCA_050010895.1 Armatimonadota bacterium | reverse complement strand
GGTGCGCGGGACTGCTCGCGGGCAGCACGGTGAAGCCCGGCGCGACCATCGGCTTCCCGCACGGCGGACACGCCACCTCGACGAAGGTGGCGGAGGCGGCCTTCGCCTTGAGCGAGGGCGCGCAGGAACTCGATATGGTCGTCAACATCAGTAAGGTGCGGAGCGGGGACTGGGGCTACGTGCGGGAGGAGATCCAGACCATTGCGGCCACCACGCACGACAAGGGCCAGAAGCTCAAAGTGATCTTCGAGAACTGCTACCTGAACGACGAGCAGAAGATCCAACTCTGTCGCATCTGTGGCGAGGTTGGCGTGGACTGGGTGAAGACCTCCACGGGCTACGGGACGGGCGGCGCGACCTTGGAGGATGTGAAGCTGATGCGCGCGCACGCGCCAGCCGCGGTGCAAGTGAAGGCTGCGGGGGGCATCCGCGATATGGACAGTCTCCTCGCCTATCGCGCGCTGGGCGTGACGCGGATCGGGGCGTCGCGGACGGCGGAGATGCTGGAGGAGTGCAAGAGGAGGGTGGGGAGAGGCGGTTAGCCCGTGCTATACCAGTTCCTCCCGGCCCTCTAGCACCTTGGAGAGCGCGACCCGGAGGAGGCGAAAGGTGGGGGTGAACAGGTGGCGTCGCCTCCTGCTGCCACCGGATCGGTTCAACTCGACAGCCAGTTGGCTTTCGGCCGCTACCAGCCGTGCCGCGAAGCAGGGCCTTCGGCAGCAGCAGGGCCCAATCGAACTGGAGCGCGTAGCGGGCAAGTTCCCAGACGGCGTGTCAGAGCGCTGGAGAGCGGGTATACAGAGAGGCGTCCCGCGCCGCGGTTCTCGTCAATGATCACCTCATGGGTCTACTCGATCGGTCCCATCGGAACCGGAGCGGCAATCTGGCTGCTGCTCTACCTGCTCTACGGCACCCAGCGGCGGAGCCAGGATGTCCCGAGGTACCTCCGAGAGCCGCCTACGGGCTGGAAGCCGTGTGAGGTCGGCTATCTCTGCAAGTGGGGCCAGCTCGACGCTCAGGACATGACCGCGATGATCATGGACCTGGTGCGGCGGGGCGTGCTCCATTTCGTGGCTCCCGAGGCGACCACGACTCGGTCGCTCTGGATGGCCGAAGGTCTGGAGCAGCAGTTGGAGCCGGATCCCCATCACCCGGGCGGCCTCAGCCCCGCCGAGCGGTATCTCGTCGAGACCGTGCTCCTGGAGGGGGTGCCCTCCGGCCGCACCTCGATGCAGGAGTTTGCCAAGAGAGCGGCGGCCGATCCCAGGGTCATGATGGGCAAGTATCTTCAGTGGCAGGAGCTGGCGGAGGCCGAATCCGAGAAGATCGCGGTCACCGATCGAGGGAGCGTGATCGCTCGGGGCGCGGCGGTGCTGGTCGGCCTCCTGCTCTTCCCTGCCTCGTTCCTCCTGGTCGGAGCGTCCAGAAGCTACGTACCCGCCCTCGGCGTGGCGGTTGGCGCGGCGCTGCTGGCGTTCAGCGGCAAGATCCGACGGCGCACCTGGAGGGCGGCACATGCCTACGATGAGTGGCAGGCCTTCCGGCGCTACCTGCTGGACTTCAGTCGCCTCGCAGATGACCCCGCGCCCGCCATCGCGGTCTGGGATGAATACCTGGTGTACGCCGTGAGTCTCGGCGTCGCTCACCGCGTGCTGGCGCAGTTCCGGCCCCTGGCTCCTACGCCTGTTGACGAGAGCAATACCTGGCTCACGGCCGTGCCCCACTGGACCTACGAGAGTGGCTCGTGGACCGACGCCTTCGGCGACGCCTGGGCGGTGCTCTCGTCGGGCAACAGTGGGGCAAAGATCGTGCGGCCGCGGCGCTAGCCGGCGCGTTTTCGTCCGCGCAGGTGGCTCGCCTGACGCCTCGGAATAGCGCAGTACGTGAGGGAGGGTGCTATGGACCGAGATGAAATCGCGCGCCTGACCCAGGAGTACGGGGGTGATTGGGGGATGACTCACACGCGGAGACTGCTGCGGCTGATCGAGACCATTCTGCTGTCCGATGCCGATGCGCTCGGCCCGTCCTGTCCAAAAACTCATCTGACTTCCAGAATGCTCGTGCAGCCTCTCTCGAAGTATCCTCGGCAGTCGCTGATACCCCTCCTATTGCGGGAGAGGGACCTCTACGGTCGGTGTGCAGCACACAGCACTACGACAATAGAGATAGGCGGAGCGCCGGCAGGCGCTTTGCCTCTTACCGTACGATGGCCCCGAGCTTCACCCCAGGCACGTCCCCTTTCGGATAGCATCCGCGGCTGAGCAGCCGGCTGTCTGCAGGAACGCGAAAGTCTCTGAACGTCACGTCACAAAAGCCGGGATCGAGTGCTGAGCTTCCCTGGTCAAATGCGAGCTCCCCTCGCACGCCATCGATGTCCGGATAGCGGCGGCTCGTCTCCCATGGGACACCCCAGTTGAAGAACCCCTGTCCAGACGCCGCGTAGTAGACGTTGTTCTGGAAAGCGACGTTCAGCTTCTCCAGCGTCAGTCCGGTCGGCTGCCCTTCCTCGGGCCGGATCGTCGCCGGATCCTGCATGGGGGCCGGCCAGTGGCGCTGGTCGCTAACATCGAACCAGCCCCATGCCTGAGCGTCGCGATTGTAGGCGAGAACGTTATCGCGAATGACCTCGTCGTGGTTCCAGATCGGGTGCTCCTGACGGCGCCCTGTCTGCCGGCGTTCGTCAGCTATGTGAGGGGTCGTGCGGCCCTGTTCGCGGAAGTCGAATCCCTCCTTGTTGCCGACGATCAGATTGCGCTCGATGGTGCACCCCGGCGAGCTGGAGAGCGATATCCCAGAGGAGGCGCCCCATGCGCCTCGCGACTCAGCGAACCCGTTGCCGATGATGACGTTGTCGTGGGCCCGCAGGCCATAGGAGATCTCATAGAAGATGCCGCAGTCCTCGTTATCGGCGAGCAGGCAGTTCCTCACCTCGCAGCTCTCGTTGCCGATGTCGAACCAGATCCCATGCCCCCGGTTGTCGATGAACGTGCTGTTCTCGATCACCACGCCTTTGGACAGGACGATCTTGTTGCCGCCCGCTTCCCAGTCGCGATCGAAGCCCTTGGTGTTGTTGTTCCTTACGGTGCATTCGGTCAGAAGAAGGTTGTGCGCCCGTTCGGCCCCGAAGCCGAGCTGGCCATTGTCCTGGAAGGTGCATCTCCGGACGACAGCGTCCCGTCCCCCGAAGTCGGCCCCGACTCCGTTGGTTCTCTCGAAGACGCAGTCCTCGACGACCGCGTGGTGGCCGGAGAACTGGGCCGCCCCCTGCTGCGCGTGATTGGCCGCAAATCGAAACCGGAGGCCGCGAACCTGAACGTAGTCGCCCTTCACCTCCCAGATGACATCGCGTGTCGACGCTTCCACGCGCGCCCCCCTGCCCAGAACCTGATCGCTGTATCCCCATACATAGAGCTGCTTGGCCTCGAGGTCGACGTAGAATGACCCGCGAGACAACTGATCGCGGATCAGCACTTGGTGAAGCAGGTAGCCGTCCACCGTCACCTGTTCCGAGCGGCCTATCAGCACGTGATAGCTGTCCCCGGGGTGCGCGTGCGTCTCGTTCCAACCGATGAACTCATGCGGCCAGGGCGTTCGATAGATGTGCCTCTCGGGGTCGGCCTGCTCCCAGTCCATGATTTCATCGGCCCCGGTCACAACCACCCGCTCGCCGGGAGCGGCCATGAAGCAAATCGGCCGTCCCGCGGTGCCGCTGGCCTCCACCCGCACGTGCTCGCGGTACACGCCGCCGTGGATCAGCACTGTGTCCCCGGGCGCGACTCGTGCAGCCGCCTCGCTGATGGTGCGGAACTGCGCGCTCTCTGCGATCTGGGGAAGTGCCTGCTTGGCCACGTGCCACGTGCGCCCATAGGCTTCCCCCTGCACGATGCCCCCTAAGAGCACGGCGGCGATGAGCAACCATGGTGGGATGAGCAGCAGCGACATCGGCATCCTGCCTTCCTTCCCCGGAACTCTTTGCGGATACTTCCGGGCGATTTCCTTCCCGGCTGAGTCGGTGCTGTCCTTCCTCTCAAGAGTACCGTTCCGAGCCTCCCATTCACGACTGGATATGTCCTGGGTGCCGTCTGGGAAACAGGCCCGCTACGCGCTCGTGCCAGGGCCTGTGCGCGGCGTCGCGCGAACCGGCCCTGAGATCACTGCCCCAGGAAGGCGTGCGAGAGCACGGTACCGATCAATCCCGCGCTGGCCGCGCCCACGATGAGGCCGAGAAAGAACGGCAGAGCGCGTTGATGCGCGCGTAGGCCACCATAGTGAAGAAGGAGTGCTTTGACGATCCAGGTGAGAGTGATGGCGGGCAGCCGTGCCTGGGAGCGCCAGCCGCCCCAGGCGGCTTCTGTTCGGCAGCGACCGCGGCAGAAGATCTCACGTCACTGCGTCCACTCCTGTGGCTCGGCATGCATCTCCCGTCGCTCGCTTACGGCCCGCTGGCAGACCAGACTCAGGTAGTGATCCTGACAGGCCTCCGCGAGGGAGTAGAACTCGCGGCCGGTACGCACGTACTCATCCATCCTGGCGAGGCAGGTGGCGATGGCGAGTTCATCATCGGAGAGCGGAGCGGGCGCGAAGGGATTGCAATAGGCCCACTCGCCCCCGGCCTGTATCCCCCTGAGGTAGAAGCCTTCGAGGTTGCCGTTGGCGCCAGTGACATCGCGGCGAAGCGCGACGGCGAGAGGAGTGCGGAAGTCCTGGAGATAGGAGACGGTATCATTGACGATCTCGCCCCGCTCACCGCGGATGAGGAGGCGGTTGGTGCGGATCCATCCGAAGTACTGATCGCCCGTGAAGTCGAGGACGCCGAGACGGTCGCCCCAGTCAAGAAAGATGATATCTTGCTCGGAGTTCCGGATGGCTTCCTGCGCAGGAGGGCCCTGCCGGCCGGCGCCCGCCACAATAGGCGCGGCGAAGCGCTTTCCGCTGATCGCCGGTAGCTCGAACCCGACGCATAGGAACCTCCTGATGAGGCTCACACCGTGGTACCCGTGGGCGACCGATACCTGCGCGTGCGTGGGCCGTCCGAGCAGCCCCTGCTCGATCAGCGCCGAGCAGGCCTGGTGGTGAGGCTGCGCCCAGTACTGCTCTGCCACCTGGATCTTCGCTCCCTGTTTGCTCAGAGCGCTGATTTCTCTCAGCCCCTCAAGATCCGGCGCGGGCGGGGTTTCCGAGAGTACGGGTACTCCGCGGTGGGAGAGCTCCTTCAGCAGCACCGGATTGCTTGCCCAGCTCACCGAGGTTACGACGAAAGACGGCGATGTCTTCAGCAACTCATCGGCGTTCGCGCAGACGCGCACGCCCCATGCCTGCTGGAACGCTGTGCGCTTCTCGGGATTGCGGACCACCACCCCCGTGATGGCGAAACGCCCAGGGAGCGCCCGCGCGATGCGCAGGTAGAACTCGGTGCGCCAGCCTGCCCCGACTATCCCGAATCCGATCGGTTCCATGTTGCCCTCTCTTGGTTCAGTGTGGAGAGTTTCCGGCCATCTCGACCGCCGCCGATTCCGGAATACGGCTTCCCCGGATCCCAGTCTGTCCTCGGCGGAGGAGTGAATCTCGCCAGCGGCAGGTCTACTCTGCACCGGTGTCTCGAGGCCAGGTAGGCGGCCTCGCACAGCTCCAGCGCCGCCAGCGAGCTCTCCGCGATCGCGTAGTCAGCGACGCTCTGGTCCATCTGCTCCGCGAGCCACTCGAGGTGCCGCCTGTGCCCGCCTACCGGGGCCGGGGTGACCTGCACCAACAGACCCCCGGGGTGAGCCGGACTGACGATGGCGTAGGCACTCTCCCACGCCCAGAACTCGATGGTCCCCTTGGTGCCGACGATGTGAAACACCGTGTCCTTGCCCGGTCGCGTCGTCGTCACGTAGTCCCCCGTGTTCATCACGATGCGCACGCCATTGCTGGCTTGCAAGTAGGTCACGGCAGTGGTCTCGACCTGCACGCCGTCCCGGTATGTCCTCGTCGAGGCATCACAGGCCGCCATGACGGATCGCACCGGCGTCGCGCCATTGAGCAGATAGGCGAAGTTGAGCCAGTGGATGCCGGCGTTGATAATGTCCCAGCCCGAGCATTCGATCTCGATCAGCACCAGCTCCCCGATCTCTCCCGATCTCACCCGCTCCAGGATTTCCCTCGCGTGAGAGGCCACCAGCAGCCCATGCGGCACCGCCATCGGCAGGCCCCTGATTCGGATCGCATTCAGGATCGCCGCGCCGCCGGCGGTCGTCTCCGCCAGCGGCTTCTCGACCAGTATCCCCTTCAAGGGAAGCCGGAGGGCGGCCTCCGTCACGCTCCGATGGGAGGGCGCCCAGGTAGAGACGCACACGATGTCGGTGGGGCACTGCCGGAGCATCGCCTCATGGCTGTCGAAGACGGCAAGTCCGGGGTAGTCCCGAGCCAGCGCCTCGCGGGCGGCGGGACTGATGTCTGCTACCGCCAACGGCTGGTAGCGGTCGGAAGCCTGGAGTGCATTCATACTCAGCCGTCCGCCCGCCCCGCCCCCGACCACGCTCGCCGTGTATTGCTTCATGTGACACCTCCAGGGCCCATGTCTTCCAGAACTCAGAGCCGGCCGCGACACCCGTCGCGGTCACCGGCGACTTCACACCGTTGTGTTGTGCGGACAGGGTCAGTGCTCCTCTCAGCTCCGTCGCGGCACCCTATGCCGCCACAAGCGCGCAGATATCCCCCGCCGGCGCGGTCAGCTTCAGCAGGCCACCTCCTTAGCCGGCCCCTCGAAAGGGAAAGCGCCAGGGGGGAAGCTCGGGGCCATTGTGCCTTGAGCCTGCCACGAGGCCGGCCGCTGCGGGAGACACGTAGCGTGGTAGGGGGAGCCAGTCACGACTCCCCCTACCAGATTCGCCTGACAGCGCGGCCGGGTAGGA
>JBEKKD010000224.1:0-10550 GCA_050010895.1 Armatimonadota bacterium | reverse complement strand
ATCTCGACGGCTGTGAACGCCTGCAGGTGCACGCCCGGGAAGCGCGAGCGGAGCGCGGAGAGCAGATCGAGGTAGTAGTCGAGGCCGAGGGCGGGGTGCAGGCCGCCGACGACGTGGAATTCGCTCACGCGCCCACCGCGGAATGACTCCGCCTTTCCCAGGCATTGCTCCACGGACAGGAGATACGCGCCGTCCTCGCCCTTGCTCCTGGAGAACGCGCAGAACCGGCAGCGGTTCACGCAGATGTTGGTGTAGTTGATGTGGCGGTTGACGATGTAGTAGGTGCGGTCGCCATGCAGTCGCTCGCGGGCGGCGTTAGCAAGCGCGCCAAGCGCGGCCAGGTGCGGCGTGGCCATCAGGTGCAGGCCGTCGCCGCGGGAGAGGCGCTGGCCGCGGGCTACCTTTTCGGCGATGTCTGAAAGGTCGGCGCGGATGTTCATATCTGCATACGGCTGCTGATGTAGATGACATCGGCCGCCGCAAATAAGAATAGCACAATGCTGAAGATGCCGTTAGCGAAGAAGGAAGCGATCTCGGCGCGACTGAGGTCGTTGGGCTTCACGACGTGGTGCTCCCACCAGATCACAGGTATCAGCAGCACGATGCCGGCGTAGTAGAGCCAGCCAAGCTGCGCGAATTGGCCGAACAGCGCCAGGAGCCAGCAGGTGACGAAGTGGTTCGCCGTCGAGATCACGAGCGCGTACCGCACCCCCCACCGCGCCGGGATCGAGAACAGCTTGTGCGTGCGGTCGAATTCGATGTCCTGGCAGGCGTAGATGATGTCAAACCCGGCGGTCCACGCGGTGACGGCGAGGCACAGGATGACTGGCGGAAGATCGATGCGGCCCCGCACGGCTATCCATGCTCCGACGGGCGCCAATCCCAGACAGAAGCCGAGGATCCAGTGCGTCCAGACGGTGAAGCGTTTCGTGTATGAATAGCCCAGCAGCGCCGCCAGGGCGAAGGGCGAGAGCAGGAGCGTGAGACGATTGAGCAACGCGGCGGCGAGGAAGTAGACGGCCGCGCTGGAGACGAGCACAACCCAGAGCTGTCGCGTCCGCAGGGAGCCGGTGACGAGCGCGCGGTCCCTCGTTCGCGGGTTGGCACGGTCGTAGGGCAGGTCCGCGATCCGGTTGAACGCCATAGCAGTGGTGCGAGCGCCCACCATTGCCACCAGGATCCACAGCAGCGTCCATGCCCGCGGCCACCCCCAGGACGCGACGAACGTCGCCGCCAGGGCGAATGGCAGGGCAAACACGGTGTGCTCGAATCGGATGGCCCTGAAGAGCAGCACTGTCTTCCCGATCATTCGCCAGTCGCACCATTTTCTATGGACATGATCGCCCGGCCCAGCCTGTGACACTGACTGGTGCTGCATCTGCATCGAGTCCACCGCACAGATGAGACCGGTTGCATGGACCCGTACCTGGATTTCGTCGCCGGCTGCGAGGTTACTGCTGAGTTTGATGGCCATCCCCCATCCGAATACACTCCCGGCGTCTGCCGCAGGCGCGCACCGTCCAGGGCCGACAGGACGCGACACAGCAGACCAAGGGGAATGAGATCGGGTGTGGAAGCGGTTGCCAGCATCTGCTGACGACCTCCCGCCCCGCCTGGTTGAGCGATGGCCGGCGGCGGATCGGAGAACAGGAGGATGGGGCAGTGATGAGCCATACGTTCCCAGCACTTTCATGGGCGATCTGGCCGCTGTTGCTATGGGGCCTGGTGTGGAAGGCGATTGCGTTGTGGAAGGCGGCGCGGCGAGACCAACTGGTATGGTACATCGTGCTCCTGGTGGTCAACACGGTCGGAATACTGGAGATCATCTACATATTCGTGGTATCGCCGCGCTATCCGGAGATGGGACAGCCGCAGACGCTCTGACCGCCGCGGCGATCGATCGAAGGAGCAGCCCGCACGAGGAGCCCACAACGGGCTCCTCGTGCGCGTTCGACGGGTTCAGGACTAACACGACTCATCCGAACTGTGGAATATCCCCCCTGTCGGGGTTAAGGGAGGCGCTCGCCTGAGCGAGGGCCGCTGTGGGCGCGTGGGGTCGCGTTCACGGTGGTGGTATGGCCGCGGGAGGTTGGCGTGCTCGAGGTTCTGACACTTCTGTCCAAAGGCGGACCGGTAATGGTGCCGCTGGCAGTCTGCTCGATGCTGGCCGTCACCGTGATCGTTGAGCGCTACCTGGTCCTTCGCAGAGCCGATCGCGGCGGGGCCGAACTCATCGGGGCGATCCGTCGAGCGCTGCACGACGGAGACGGCGAAGAAGCGCTCGCGCGATGCGAAGAGACCGGTGGGCCGGTGGCCACTGTGCTTGCAGCCGGCGTGCGCGCGTATCTGACGGCATCCCCGGTATCAGAAGCGATGGAAGAGCAGGTGCTGGCCGACCAGCGGGTCCTCAACAAGCGGCTGGCGGTGCTGGATACCATCGTGACGCTGGCGCCGCTGCTGGGGCTTCTCGGCACGGTGCTCGGCATGATCTCGTCCTTCCGTATCATCTCGGTGAGCGGCACCAGCCACCCGGCCGGCATCACTGGTGGAGTCGCCCAAGCGCTGATCGCCACGGCGAGCGGCCTGGCCATCGCCATCTTCAGCCTGATCGGCTACAACTGGTGCCGCGACAAGCTTCGGCAGGTGAATGAAGAGATCGAACTGCGAGGAACGCAGCTCGAACACTTGCTGCACGCGGCGGAAGATCGTGAGAGAGTGCCGCTCGCAGGACTCAGGCAATAGGCCTGGCGGCTGAGAGCGCTCAGGAGACATCCGTTGCGGATCAAGCGGCGGCCGGTCGAGAAAGCTCGGATCGAGCTCATCCCGATGATCGACACCATGGCTTTCCTGTTGGTGTTCTTCATGATCGCGTCTCTGGCGATGACGCAGCAGGCGGGGCTGCCAGTCAGCTTGCCGAAGGCGGAGGCCGCATCGCCGCAGACGTGGGGAGACCGCGCCTTGGTGGTGACGCTCAACCGGCAGGGCGAGGTGTATCTGGACAAGCAGCTCGTGAGCCGCGACGACCTGGAGCAGAGGGTCAGAGCGCGCGTAGAGAAACGTCCGGAACTACTGGTGGTGATCAATGCCGATGCCGAGCTGCGGCACGGCGACGTGATACAGGCGATGGATGCCGTCAAGAAGGCTGGGGCGGCGCATATGGCGATCGCCACAGCGCCGACGGGAGAGGCGCAGGCGAAACGGTGATGCCTCGCTCGGGGGAGAGACAGCTCCGGTGGGCGTTTGCCGTCGCGCTGGCGCTGCACGGCGCGGCGCTGCTGGCGGCCGCACGTCTGCCGGCCGAACCCGCCAGGAACAGTGGCCTGGACGAGATCCAGGTGTTCGACAAGGCGGCGCCGGTCGTGGTCTCTCCGGTCGATCTCGTGGAGTGGTCGCCGCCGCGGCAGTTTCAGCCTCAGGAGCGGGTGGCTCTGCCGGTCGTGCCGGAGCGAACGAGACCGACGGTGCAGCAGACGGCCAGGCCGCACCCGAAACCGGAGCGACCGCAAGCGGCAGTTGCCAGTCAGGCGGGCCCGGTGGCGAGAGCGCCGCAGCCCATCCCCCCGCCAAGGCCGATGCGGCCGGCGCAGGCGCCGTCGGCCGGCGGTGGCGGCGGTGGCGGCGGGCCGGTCGACCTCGGAGCGCGCGGGGATGGAGCCGGCACGGGATCCGCGTCAGGCGGCGGCACGGGTGGGAGCGGCGCACGCGGCGGCGAGAGGCAACCGTCGCGAGTTGCGGACCGTGTCGAGCCCGCCGTGGTATCCAAGGGAGCGTTCACATACCCCGAGGCCGCGGCTGAAGAGGGCGTGCAGGGGGTGGTGAAGCTGAAGGTCCTGGTGACCGAAAGCGGTTCGGTTGCTGAGGTCCAGATAACCGGTTCCAGCGGAGACCGGAGGCTCGACCAGGCAGCCAAGGAATGGGTACGAGGCTGGCGATACAGTCCTGCTGTCCAGGACGGCAAACCGCGGCGCGTCTACACCCATGCCACCGTGGAGTTCGAGCTCGAATAGCACGCGAGGCAGCGGATCGAAGCGGCGGGCGCATTCCGAGAATATGGAATGACAGCAGACGCTGGGGGAAGCAGCAAGGGAACCGGCAGGAGGAGCAGCACGTATGAGGGCGCCCAGCACGAGATACGTCTGTGTGGCCGCAGCAGCACTGGTGATGGCGGTGATGAACGGATCGGCCTGGGGCGCGGTCACAGGTTTGATCTCGGGGACGGTGACCGATGCCAAGACAGAGGCTCCGCTTTCGGGAGTCAACGTCTCAGTGGTAGAGGCTGATGTCAAGACGATCAGCGATCTGCACGGCCGCTTCATCGTCACAGACATCGCGCCTGGCCAGTATACGGTGACCTTCAGCCTGATCGGCTACCTCGAGGCCCAGGTCACGGATGCCGTGGTGGTGCAAGGACAGGGGACGACGGTCGACGTGAAGCTCGAGCAGAAGGTCGAAGAGGCGGCCGGCGCGCGAGCCAAGCTCGTGGCTCCCCGGGTGGCGCTGCGACGCGATGTAACCGCGTCCGAGTACGTCGTCACGGCAGCGGACGAGCAGATGACACTGTCGCAGCCGAACGACCGATACCAGTTCACAGGACTGGTCTTTGCACAGCCCGGCGTGGTGCCGGACAATACGTTCTACCCCCATATCCGCGGCGCCAGGGCCAACCAGGTCGCGTACTACCTCGACGGCATCCCGATCACGGAACCCGACTCCAATGTTTTCGCGACGAACATCGTGTCAATCGGCCTGGACCGACTGGAGCTGTTCACGGGCGGCTACCCCCCCGAGTACGGAGGTTTCACCGGCGGCGTCATCAACCAGGTGGTGAAGCGCGGAGACGAGATGCGCGGCCGCGTGGTGGACTTCAGCGGCGGAACGCCGTATGACTTCGGCGGCCTCACCTACGAGGCCGGGGACGTCACCGATAAGCTCGACTGGTACTACGGCCTCTATACGTGGCACACGAATCTCCCGGACAACCTGTTCACATCGTCGGCACCAGGCGTGACAGATCACATCGGCAAAGTGATCTACGATCTGGACGACCGGGACCAGGTGGCGCTCCTGTCGGCCCACGGCAACGCGAAATACGATTTCCCGTTCACCCGAGAGCTTACGTTCGATCCCGTCACGGGCAAGTGGATCATGGGTGTGCCGCTGAACGACCCGGATTTTGGCCGGCAGGGGTACGACCTGGATGGCGTCACGCTGAACCACCGGGTCAGCCCGACGGCGTTCTGGACGTTCCGCGTCTCGCGCCTTAGCCATCTTCTGCAACTCGAACTGGGCGATCCTGAGAACAACTTCTGGCAGCATCGAAACGAGCGCATGCTGACGGGGCAATTCGACTATCAGCAACAGGCAGGGCCGCACCGGCTGAGTGCGGGAATCTGGCAGATCGACAGCGAGAACCGAGACCGGTACAGCGTGAACGGAACGCAGTTCAGCCCCTTTGGTCTTCTCGACTCCATCTCCAACAACGACACCCACAACACGCAGGCCTACGTCGGCGACACCTGGGAGATGGGAAAGAAGCTGACGCTCGGGCTGGGAGGCCGATACGATGAGATGCAGTACGACCGGCCGAACCCGGGCGCTGGTGCTCTCGACTTACATGAGGTGAGCGGTCGCGCGGGCGCGACCTATGCGCTGGATCCGCAGTTCATGTTGCGGGGGTCGTTCGGCAGGTTCGTCGAGTTCCCTCGGGCGAGCCTGATCGGGTTTCAGTTCGTGCCCCACCCGACAGAAAATCCCATGTTCGAGGGCCTGGGCCTGACATGGGATACGCAGTTCTTCCCGTTCTTCCCGGTGCGTCCGCAGGTCGATCGGGGACGGGACCTGGGGTTCGAGTGGAAGGCGGACGCGAGCACCCTGATGAACGCGACCTGGTTCAGGCGGGATAGCCGCCAGATGATGCAGCGCTGGCAGGGCTTCCTGCACGACGCGCAGGGGAATCCCATCCTCGATGCGGCCGGAAATCCCATTCCATCGGATCAGCTGTCGGATTTCGACGTGAACTCGCCGGTGTTCTTTGCGAGCAATGGAACCGGCACCACGAGGGGGGTTGAGATGAAGCTCGACCGGAAGATGACTCGCAGGATGCGGGGCTGGCTCTCATACACGCTCATGGACGCGAAGGCGACCAGCCCCGAGGACAACGTCTACCCGTACGGGTTCGGGTTCCTGAATCAGACCGATCCCGCGAGCTTGGCCAAGGAGTTCCCGGTGGACTGGAATCAGCGGCGCACGATCGCTGGCGCGCTGAAGTACCAGGTGGGCAAGTTTGTGGTGAGCCCCTGGGCGATCCTGGGCAGCGGCTTCCCGTTTGGCCAGAGCGGGCTGGACGCGGGCGGCAGCGATCCGGCGCACGTGCCGAATCCGAACTTCAATCCCGCAAGCCCTAACGGCCAGCCCGCGGAACTCGTGGTGCCGCAGAACTACATCGACCCGAGCGATCCATCCAAGGGGTTCAGACAGCCGAACTCGTTCATGACCGGGAAAAACCTGACGGTGAGTCTGAACCTCTCGTGCGAGCTCGGCCACGGGAGGCAGATGTACTTCCAGATCTTCAACCTCTTCAATCGGGAAGATATCACGAGCTATGTGTTCTTCCACCCCAATACGGGGGCGATCATAGGGAAGATCGTCGACGGGGCGGTGAGCTACGTGCCGTTCTCCCGGACGCCCCCGAGGTTCTTCGCCGTCGGCCTGAGGCAGGAATTCTAAGACACCGAGGCAGGACGCCACGCGTCCTGCCTCGTGAGTGTCGATCCAGTCACGGACGGGCGACTACGAAGCAGTCGCCCGTTTCGCGTTTACCTCGGCCGCTGCTGCGGGACGATCACCTGAGGACGTTGCGGCGCTGCGCCCGGGGCCCCCGCCGAACCAGGCCTTCTGCCGGGGAGCGTCACTTTGCCTGTCGGCGTCGGCGGCCCCTCCTTCACATCGAATGGCGGCTTCATCGACACGGGCCGCACGGAGCCGTCGACATAGGCCACCAGATTCCCCTCCGGGTGGCGTGCCGGCTTCGGCCAGGTCTGGCCCAGGTCAGCCGGACTATTGCCGTGAAGTGTGGACTCGTAGAACATCACCGTCAATGCCGGGTTGGCTATCTGGTGGAGCTTCTTGCCGGCCAGATTGCGGTTCATGGCATAGCTGATCCCGGGCGCTGAGTCTGTCGGGCAATGCAAGGCCGCGGGTCCCTGTAGGAATGGTCGGACCTGCTCGGACCACCGCGACGGGTTGGGCAGCATATCATCGGAGCTGGTGGCATACATCTGGACCGCGTGCACCAGTGCCTGCATCTGTTCCTCGCACGCGCTGCGGTCGGAGAGCGCAACCGCCTGCTGGAGCGGATCGGACGCGGAAATATCGAGCGGGACGAGGGGGCGACTGAGGTCGACTGACCAGCCGGGACCGACGCGCGTGGCGCGCAGCACGAGGTTGACGGGTACATCCGAAGTGACAGTCACCTGCGCGCGATCCCCCTCGATATTGGAGTCGGTGACTCGGTAGTTGCTCGCCTCTGTGGCGAGCAGCGAACGCAACAGCGGGAGGCTGGCCTCCTGGCCCTGGCGGGACTGACTGGCCGCACTCTCGGCGCGTATCGCGTCCAGAAAGCTCTCTGCCGCCTGGCGGCCGCCGAGCCGGTCCGTGGCCTGCAGGTCTACTTTCCAGGCCCCGCCTTCTTTCACGAGCGCGATCGTCCGCGAGATCGGTATCACGCCGGAGACCGCCGTGAAGGCCTCATCGCCGTGAACGACAACATCGCCGATCTTGGGCGTCGATTCGGCAGTCGCCATGGCGCGGAGCACGGCGTTAGCCGGCGGCTTCCGTACGCCCGGCCGCTTCTGCTCGAATGACTGCTCCCACTGCGCCAAGGTCACACCCGAGCGGGACCCCGTCGAGAGCATGTTGTAGGCCTCGCCCCTCTGGTTTCGGGCCAGAGCGTTCGCGTAATCGGCCGCCACCGCCGTCGCGGCAGACGAGGTGGCGCTCGCGGCAGCCGGTGCGGCCGCCGCCGTGGCGGCTGCGGCAATAGCTGCGCAGCCGATGATGATGGCCACGAGGCAAACGGCCAGGAGCAATGAACGTCTATGCAGCATACCTCAGCCTCCTTCGACTGCTGAACAGAGATGTGTGAGGCGCTGTGCGCCTCCGGATTCCATGTAACCGGCGCTCACACCGCGGAAGTCCCAGATGAGGCCGGCATACGGCAATACTCCGCACAGGCGCCTCGGTCCTGCCGAGAGGGTGAGGACCGCCCGCATGCGAACGAGACATCCCTCACTGCCCGACCAGGGCTTGCCGGGCCGCACCCTGCTCCGCCTGCTTCTTGCTCTTGCCAACACCCTTCCCGAGCACTACCCCCGCGACTCGGACTTCGGCAACAAATGTGCGATCGTGATCCGGCCCGGACTGGTCTACCAGTCGATAGGTCGGCGGCGTGCGGTGTAGTTCCTGGATCTTCTCCTGGAGCAGCGTCTTGTAGTCAAGCTCGTGCTCGGAGCGCTCGATCGCACCGAGACGTTCGTCCAGAAGCGTGAGGATGAGCCGCCGGGCGATGGCCATGCCCCGGTCGAGGTACACTGCTGCGAAGACTGCCTCCAGCGCGTCGGCAAGGATGGAAACCCGCCGTCTGCCGCCGCTCTGCTCCTCGCCGCGTGACAGGATCAGGTACTTACCAAGGCCCAAATCCTCTGCCACCCTCGCGAGAACCGGCTCGGAGACGGCGACTGCCTTGAGCTTGGTCAGCTCCCCTTCAGCAAGTTCGGGGTGGCGCCGGTACAGGTGAGCGGCGATCGTCAGCCCGAGCACGGCGTCCCCGAGGAACTCGAGCCGCTCGTTCGACGGGAGGCCGACCTCCTGCTCTGCTGACTTGTGGGTGAGGGCCTGACGCAGCAACTCGGGGCGATGCAGTTCCACGCCGAGGTGCGCTGCAAACGCCTCGGGTGCAAGGGGCAGCCCCGCTTTCGGGGCCTTGGCCGGCGATCTCTTTGCGGAGTCAGCAGCCATCTCTTCAGCCGGCGGCTGGTTTGTCTTCGCCCTCCGGGCGCCTAACCTCAATGAACAACTCCTGCAGTTGCTGGGGTGAGACCTCAGACGGCGCGCCCATCATCACGTCCACGGCCGCCGTGTTCTTCGGGAACGCGATGACGTCGCGGATGCTCTCCTCGCCGCATGCCATCGCTACCATGCGGTCGAGTCCAAGGGCGATCCCGCCGTGAGGTGGCGCGCCGTACTGGAATGCCTCCAACAGGAAGCCGAAGCGGCGCTCGGCCTCTTCGTGCGGCATCTGGATGACTTCCAGCACCTTCTCTTGAATCTCCCGCCTGTGGATGCGGATGCTGCCCGAGCCGATCTCGGCGCCATTCAGGACGAGGTCGTACACGCTCGCTCTCACCCGCAGAGGGTGTGTGTCCAGGAGTGCCACGTCCTCGGGATGGGGCATGCTGAAGGGATGGTGCATGGGGTCAATGCGGCCTTCGTCCTTGTTATACGCGAACAGCGGGAAATCGGTGATCCTCAGCCCGTGCCACTTCGACTCGTCGATCAGGCTCAGCTTGCGCCCGAGGTGGAGGCGAATGCGTCCGAGGGCGATGCACGCCGTCTCCCACGCTGCTCCCACCAGGAGGAGAAGGTCGCCGGGCTCAGCGCTCATCGCGTGTCGAAGCGCAGTCTGTTCCTCGGGGGTGAGGAATTTGGCGATGGGGCCTTTGAGCTGGGAGTCGCCCACCTGGAACCAGGCCAGCCCCGCCGCGCCGGCCTGCTTGGCGGCCGCATCGAGTTCATCCAGTTCGCTCCTGGCGAACGAGGCGGCGCCCAGGACTCGCAGACCGCGGACCGTTCCGCCGTCGGCCATCGGCTGCGCGAAACCACGGAACTGCGTCTTCGCGAAGACCGCGTCGAGGCTCACGATCTCGAGCCCGAACCGCGTGTCCGGCTTGTCGCTGCCATAGGCATCCATCGCCTGCTGGTAGGTCAGCCGCCGGAAGGGCACGGGGACGTCAATCCCCACCGTGCTGTAGATATAGCTGGTCAGCTCTTCGCTCAGCCCGAGCACGTCGTCCTGCTGGACGAAGGACATCTCGATATCGATCTGGGTGAACTCGGGCTGGCGGTCGGCGCGCTGATCCTCATCCCGCAAGCAGCGCGCGATCTGGTAGTAGCGCTCGATCCCGCTGACCATGAGCAACTGCTTGAGAAGCTGCGGAGACTGTGGGAGCGCGTAGAAATAGCCGGGTCGAGTACGGGACGGGACGATGTAGTCTCGTGCGCCCTCGGGGGTGGAGCGGATGAGGAGCGGCGTCTCGATCTCCATGAATCCGCGCTGGTCGAGGAACTCCCGCGTGGCGCGGGTCATCGCGTGCCTGATCTGCAGATTGTGAAGCATGCGGCGCGTTCGCAGATCGAGGTAGCGGTAGCGGAGGCGAACGGGCTCGTCAACCCTCGCAGCGCCGTCGATAACAAATGGCAGGGTCTTTGACGGGTTCAGCACCTCGACCTGAACGGCCCGGACCTCCACTTCGCCAGTCGGCAACTCGGGGTTC
>JBEKKD010000223.1:0-9403 GCA_050010895.1 Armatimonadota bacterium | reverse complement strand
CTTGCCCAGCCAGATCTGCATCCGCACCGAGCCCCGCTGGGCCGCCTCCCACTGCAGCCGGCGCAACCTGATAGCGAAGGCCACTCGCCCCTTGGCCAGCGCCTCGGTCACCGCGGAATCGCGCGCCTTGCGCTTCCGGAACGCCTCCCGCGTCAGCCCCAACGCCCCGGCAATCTCGTGATCGCGATAGAGGCGGGAGGCCAGGGATTCCACCAGCGCCACATCGATCGGTTCCTTCGGTCTCGCCATCGCGCTCCGCCTTATCGCCTCGACCGGGTGGCCGACGACTCGTGGGCCCTTTCCGCGCCCACGATCCGGAACACCCGCGTGTTGCATACCCAGCACCGGGCGCGGATCGCCACCCGCGTCTGGAGTTATCCGGGCGCGGGCTTTGCCTGCGGATGGAGCTCGACGCGCCGGGGGTAACGATACGGCCGGGGGGCGCGGCACTGGCAGCAGTAGGCCTCCCGCACCCCCAGGCTCACCCGCCGCGATCCGTCCGCGTGGTAGCGCCGCTTCTCCCGAGGCCGCCCCGGAGAGCCGCGCCGGCTGTCACCGCGGCCTGTCCTCGCCAGGCCAGGCGCCGCCTTCTCATCGCTTCCGAGAAGCACCAGGTCCGTCTCAGGGAAGGCGACCACAAGCTCTTCCGCCCGGCCGGCGGTGGCCGCCCCCACCCCTGGGCGGTCGTGTGGAGGGTAGTGCCTTCCTTGCGAGGGATAGCACAGGTCGTGGCAGTGGCGGCAGAGGAAGAAGCCAAAGCGCAGGTAGAGGTCCCGCACCTGCCGCGCGCACCCCAGACATGCGAAGCGGGTGCGGCCCCGGGGGCCGACCTCGACGGGTAGGGCCAGCAACTCAGCCGCCTCCCCCGGCTCCAGCACAACCAGATCGCCGCGGCGCTCGTAGGCAACTTCCACCGGACCCAGTGGGGAGTCACACCGCAGCGGGCCGTGAGCCTGCCGATCACAGGATTCACCTCCCAGCCGGCCCTGGGGCGGGCCCAGGCGGTCGGCGCGGAGGCGCAAGAACTCGTCCACGTTCGCCTTGGCCATGGATCAGTCTCCCTGAGCGCAGGCGGAGAGCGCCCGGAGAAGCGGCCCTGTGCGCCCACCGCGCGTCCCCAGGGCCACATTCCTGAGCAAAATTACGAACGAAATCTCACTCGGCCCATGGAAGAGGCGTCTGGCCGCGAAGCCTGCCGCCGCCGCGAAACGGCTCTCACGCCTCATCAGCTAGGCCACAACGATTATGCTGCACTGCCTCCGCTGCTGTCAAGCGCGGCTCTGGAAGCTCCATAACCGTCGAAATCCGGACGTAATCCGGGGTGAAGTGCGCGAAGATACCTACGTTCTGCCGACGTGTTGCCTATCATTCGGAAGGACCAGCTCTGTGGATCGCGAGCTTGACCTATCGGCCCCCTCCACCTCTCGTTGGCCTTCTGCCGCCCCTGCCAGAGCACGCCTGCTGTCCCCTGCCGGTGCCGCGGGAAGTCTTTCTATTGCGCTTCTGTTGCGCCTTTATTGCGCTACTCCCGAAACTGGTTTCGAGGCCGAAGAATCCTGGTCAGCGCAGAGGAAACCATCCACAGGTACCCGCCGTCTCCTAGCCGAGTAGGCATCAGCTTCGGGCCCGAATGGCAGGGCCACACCCGGCACTGGCCACGGTATACCAGCAGCCGGGGCGCGAAGGCGATTGAGGCCCTTTGGTACACCGAACGGTATACCGTTCTGCCCGGCCGGACTACCGCCGGTATAGCCCCGGTCTACCGGAAGTACACGGGTGGTACACCGCCCCGGGCCGTGTCAGCCGATGACGAATCTCCCTTCTACCCCCACTGCGGTGCCTCTCAGGCGATCCGGCTCCTCAACAGGAGGGTCACAGCCCGCGCGTTTTTGCAGAAAACGCCGTTCTTGGTATACCCTTGGTCTACCCCTGAGCGGCTTTGGCGACCTCGGCGTGACATTCTCTGTTGGCGAAGTTGAGAGGCCAAAGTCCGCAGAAACCAGAGAGAAATCTGGCCCAAAAGGTGGTTTCGAGGCCGGATCGGAAGCCAGCACGCGGGAAGCCGTCCACAGGTATCAGGGCGGCCAGATGCACCTACTGCCCACACGGGCGCACTGCGGCTACAGCGAGGAGGATTGAAAGCACCAAGAGATGGTCCCAGACGGGACCATGGTGGAGGAAACTGGACTCATAGACAAACACTCTCCACCACCGGACGAGGCACCGGAGTTTGTGGATGAGTGCGTGTGATCGTGCCTCCTCGACCTTTCCCGCACTGCCGGACGCCTCGACGCCTGACTCGTGCCCCGCCGTCGCGTCGTCACCCCCGTCGTCGTATCGCCGCCTACGGGGATCGGAGCCAGTCTGGACCGCCCAGAGGGTGTGCCAAGGCCACTCGAAAGTCACACTCAGCCCCGGCGACTGGGCCGATGCGGGACGAGGGGTACCGAACCGCGAGCCGGAGGCGAGGGAGAGGCGACATCTGATGCGGACGTCCCGCATTCCTTCGAACAGCGCATTCCCCGCGGCGTGCCTTGCCCATGGGCTAAGCGAGGGCACGTCTCATCCTCTCTGCGATGTCCCGCGCCTCGGCGCGACACTCCTGGACCTCAAGTGAGGGATGCACGGACAGCGCGGTGATGCGCGGCGCCGCGGCCTCGGCCTGCGGGCAGAGGCCGGGTTCGTATTGGACATAACCGGGAAGAGGGTAGCCGACGGAGGTACGGCGGCAACGCTGCATCTCCTGGAAGACCACCTCCAGATAGTTGATCTCATTGTAGCGGGGCAAACCGACATCCCTCGTGGTGAGGCAAGTGTGAGTGGGGTCAAGTGAGAGGGGGTAGTTCCAGTAGTTCGGCCTGGTATCAGGGTAGGTGGTGGCGAGGCGGAGGCCTTGCACAGAGCGGAGCTCTTCCTCGATCGCCGCCACGTTCTCGGCGCGACGGGCATTGAGCGCGTCGATCTTGGCGAGCTGAGTGAGCGCAACGGCCGCCTGAAGCTCGCTCATGCGGTAGTTGTGGCCGTACGCGAAATGGCCCCGGGTGGCGATACCGGCCACGTCTGCGGGCCGCGGCCGCTCGAGGCCATAGCGATACCAAGGCATGCCGCAATTCGCGTAGAGGCAGGCGCGGCGGTGCGCATCGGGGTCATCAGTCACGACGAGGCCGCCTTCGCCGGAGGTGATGTGCTTGCTCTGCTGGAGTGAATAGCAGGCGACGTCCCCAAGAGTGCCGACCATGTGGCCCCGGTAGTGGGCGTCATAGGCCTGTGCGCAGTCCTCGATGACCTTGAGGCCGCGTCTGCGAGCAACCTCGAGAATCGGCGCCATATCAGCGGGGATCCCCCACAAGTGAACCACCACGACTGCCTTGGCCTTCGGCGTGACGGCGGCCTCGATGGCCTCCGCCGTGATAGTAAGGTTACCGGGATCGACATCCGCAAAGACTGGGACAGCGCCCAGGGCGACGGGAGCAAGCGACGAGGCGATGAAGGAGCAGGGGGGGACGATGACCTCATCGCCCGGCTCGAGGCCGCAGGCGGCCAGGGCCGCCTCGTTCGCCGAAGTGCCGGAGTTGACCCCCAAAACATAGGTGCGACCGGTATGCTCCGCGAAGGCGTCCTCGAAGCGCGACGTGTAGCTGCCCTCGCCCATCCCCCTCCACAGCTCCTGGCTCTCGATCACCTGCGCCAGAGCGCCAGTCTCCTCGGCCCCGAACTGACGGAAAGCCATATGCTTGACTCCTTCCCGAGATATGAGGTGCGGTGAGCCATCCGGCTCGTGCTGCAGGCACCGCTCGGCGCGATCGCCTCACTTTCAGCGAGATGACCGCGCGAATCGCCTGGCGCTCGCTTCTAATGGGCGAAGTCTCGACGCCGATTCCGCCTCCATATGGGTCATACCAGCACGCCGGATACCACGATGCTAGGCCAATGGCGTCCAAGAAGACGGCGGCCGCCCGCATGAACATGGAGGTCATCGCCGCGAGGCGGTGGTCTACTGCCTATCGGCCGCCGGGATCGCGAACTGGAACATGGCCTCCTTCACCCATCTCTGGTATCGCGGGTCTGATCGCCAGTTGGCATAGCTGTCCACGATCGCCTCCCGCAGATCATAGCGGCTGGTGTCGCTGCCTCCTGAGACGAGGACCCGGCCGCCAACCGGGCCGGCGCGGTTGAACCTGACCTCCACGGCTCCGCTGCTCAGCTTCAGCTTCACCCCGGCGGAGGCAGCATCGTGGATCAGTTCCATCTCCGGCAGGGGCTCGTTTCCGTGTCCCACGCGCATCACGACGAGGTACTCGGTCTGCGACTCTTGCTGCGGGGGCGCGATCATGAGGAGCTTTTGGTCTTGCCAGACCCAACCCAAGTCCGCCGGCGGTTCGGGCGTCGTCAGCACGGGACGAAGAGGCAACAGCGCTCGGCCCGTCAAATACTCGGATCCGCTCTTCACCACGAAGCTATCGCCGTTCGCCGTCAGCACCGGTCCGGTCGCCGCCATCCATTTCGACTCCCGCCCCGCCGGCCCCATCTTCACGCGGTCATAGATCACTACGTAGTCGGGCTTCACGAAGACCAGTTGCCGGTTGATCTGCGAAACCTGATCTGCCGGCCACGCATTGGAGGCATCACCGGCCACATAATCGAGCAGCGGCCAGGTCTGATAGGCCAGCAGTCTTCCCTCTCTCATGAAGAGCGTCTCGGTGTGGCCGTGCAGGTCGAGCCCGCCGCCAAAGCCCTCCTCGGGAGGACTATAGCCGAAGGCCTTCCGGTTCCGGGAGATATACGTGAACCCGGCGGGGGAGAATCGGTTTATCATCAGATGCTCGCCATCCCGGGGGCTGGTGAGGTTCAACGACCACTGCTGCGGCCACTCGTCGTTGATAACCACCGAATTCCCCCAGACCGCGACCATGTTGCCGTCATCCTCCAGCAGCGCAGGAGTGCCAACCAGATACTGACCTGCCTTGAGGATGGTGAAGTGATTCGGTTTGGTGCGGTACGTATGATCCCGCACGCCCGAGACGAACGTCACCTCTGTCGCCTTCGCATCCACCCCCGAGCGCATCACCGTCCAGCCTTCGACGTCGAAGATCGCAGTCGGCGGCATCTCCTGCCGCGTCACTACCGGCGCCTTCGGGTCATACCAGCCCAGCGCCAGCGCCAGCGGCACTGTGACACCCGAGACGAAGTAGTTTGCGCCGCCATGAAGCGGGCCGGTCAGCGCCATCTTGTCCAGCGCCATCAGCTTGTCCACTTCGGCCTGCTCGTTGCCCGGGATCGGGCCCTCCATCTTGGCGATCCACTCATCCCACTGGTAGTTCGCCTTCTCCAGGGGATGCTTGGCAAGCGCCGAGAGGATCCATCGCATGGGCTCGCCGTTTGGGCCGCGTCGCCCCGGCTGAAGCCCCCGGCTATCCTGAAGGGGATCCGCGTACCACTGAAATGTCAGGTACCCGGAGAACAGCGGATCCTCGAACAGGCGCGGCTCGCCGAAAATATTGTGCAGGTACAGAAAGGTAAGCAGATAGCCCATCATCGGGCACTGGCAGCCAGTGTATGGGCTCGACCACCACAAGCCGCCGCGGCTGCCTTGATGGGTTTCGAAGTACTGCTGGGCGTTATTCTCGAGCGTCATGATCTTGTAGATCAGTGCCCTCTTCTCCGGCGTCAGAGGCTCCTCGAGCGTCACCAGCGTCCAGGGCATGGTGTCGCCATCGCCGGAGGCCGCCGCCATCTGCCGATAGAGCTTCAGCTCCGGACGCTGCTCGTCCGACGCCAGGTCAACCAGCGACGTCTCCGCGCCGGGGAAGAACGGCCCGTGGTGGTGGTACTGACAGTACCAGTCCGTCTTCTCTGCGTTCCGCAGGGTCTCGACCTTCGAGCGGAGCTTCTCGCTGTCCGGCTTCAGGAAGACAGTCGCGAACTGGGCCGCCAGCATGCGCCAGCCCAGCTCGAACATGCGCCAGGCGCAGGCCTGGAGCTTCTGGTTCCCCTCCTCGGGCACCCCCTCGGGCCCCACCGCCATCAGTTCATCCGCCGTGAGACCCGCGGGCAGGAACCGCTCCGGGTAGTGGCCCTCCTTCTGGCTCATCCGTTCCAGCCAGTCGCCGTAGCGACGGAAGAGGTTCGGATACTTGGCAATGCGCGCCTGGACGGCGGCTGTGTCCTCTGGTCGCCAGAACATCCGCGGATGCTCCAGCTTGGGCAGCTTCAGGTACCGCGCCTCTGTCGTCACCTGCCCTTCGGGCGTGTCCACAACCGCCGTCAAGGTGTAGCGACCGCTGTCCTGTGCCTTGGGCGCGATCGCCATGTCGCCGGCCCCGAGCTGCAGCGTCTTGCTCTCCCTCTCGACCGTCTCGCCTAAGTAATTGCGCAACGTCCAGGACAGCCGCGCTGACAGCGGAGCCGCGCCGACGTAGCTCGTCCGGAGCGTGAACCGCGCCGGCTCCTGATCGTAGAAGACCCCCTGGTAGGAAGCCAACGGCACTCGCCCGTGGACCTCCTGCGGCTCGGGTAGCAGCGTGATGTCAAGCTGCGGTTCCGGAGACCGCCGCACGGCAATCGCTTCCAGGCGCGCGAAGGCACTGTTCGCCTTCACCTGGAGCACATGCTGTCCTGGCCCGACCTCCAGTGTGGGAGCGTTGTACCGCCAGAACTCCTCCGTCTCGTTCACCAGGAACAGCTCGTTGTCCGGAGTAATCCACCTCCCAGACGCCCAGTCCCGCTCCGGCCCACCGTCCACGGAGATGGTGATGCTGCCCGCCACGTCTTTGGCGGTCAACGGAGGATCCGGAAGGCGCTGTGGATCGGCCAGCGCGCTGATGTCCACCCAACGCTTATCGTCCACCCCCACCAGCAGGTCATCACCTGCCGTGAAGCCGGCGCCGCCTCCGGCGTCTCGACGGGGGCCGGGAGCAGTCTCTGAGTCGCCAGATCGAGCATCATCGGCCGATACTCGACCGCCACCCGCGGCTGCAGCGCAAAGGGAATCCGGTCATCCGCCATCAGCGGCCACCAGCAAGGATCCGGCATAGCTACGAACTTCACCCCCCGCGCCTCACCCGCGAGCGGTACTCGCTTCACGATCTGGTTCGTCTTCAGGTCCACTACCGCGAGGTCGTTGCTTTCGCGGCAGATGACGTACAGGCGGCTCACCGTCCTTGGGAGCCACGGACCATCCTGCTCGGTTGCTGCGGTTCGCTGCAAGGTAACTTCACCTACGACCGCGACGCTCGATGGCTGACCGGGCACACTGATTTCGGACTCGACGTTCTGCGTCTTTGCATCCATCACGAGCACACGGTTGCGCCCGCCGTCGGCAGCATACACCTTGCCAGCGGATTCGGCGCTAGCATATACCTTGCCAGCAGATTCGGCGCTGACGAACTGGGTCTGATCCTCGACGGCCGGGTCGAGCGTGAGCCCGTCAAAGGCCTGCTGCTGGAAGCGCACTACCAGTCTGGTCGCCGGATTCCCTACCGCCTCCAGGCTGGTGGGCTGGGTTGGCAGCGCGATCTCGCAAAGCGTCTTCCCGGTGCCCGTGTCGAACCCCCACAGCCGCTTGCTGTCGCGGCAGGCCACGTAGAGCACCCCTTCGTTCAGCGCCAGCGACCACGGAGTGCCCGGCACATTGATCGCACCCAGCACCACTCTGGTGTTGGCATCAATCGTCACCACACGGTCGCCCAACGCGTCGGCCACGTACACCCGGCCCTGATCGCGGTCGGCGACCAGATCGGCGAGATAGCCGCCCACGTCTATGGCGCCCAACGGCCTCTCGCTGACCGCGTCGATAGCGATCACCCGCCCCGCCGCGGGCGCGGTGGCGAACACGGTCGTGCCCACCGAGTCAAGCGCAGCTGGCCCCGGCTGGCGCTCCAGCGGGTAGGGAAAGCGTTTGGCGAGCTTCTGCTCGCCCGTAGGCCACCACACCGGGCGCACGCGAATGGTGGTCGTAGCAGCCGCTTCGAACGGGAACAGAAGCACTGCGCCTCCCGAGGCAGGCTGCACATAGCGCTCACCCGCACCATTCGGGCCGCCCACCTCCCAAACCCCTGCACGACCGGCGTTCACCGCCGACCACAGAGTCCATTCGCTCGCTGTCGGCAAAGCGAACTCGCTCGCAGCCAAGGCGGAGCCCCCAGCCAGTCCCATCAGCGTGCACAGAACGGCCGCTTTGATGCAAGATCGAAACGACCGCGAACGCGGACCAACAGCTTGGCGTGACATGCAACGTTCCTTTCATGTGATTCAGGCAGGCCTGAGCTCTGCCAGGGTCTCCCGATAGTCCTCCTGTATGATCGCAAAGGCGGCTGGCAGTCCTCCTTCTCTGTCCGCCGGAGCATTTGCCGACAGCGATCCGGCCGTTCCCGCTAGGAGCCCGGCAATAAGACCTAAGATGATGATCACACCCGTTGCTCGTTTCGTTCAAGTGCCGGCCGGTGACTGTCCTGGGACGCGGAACCCCAGGGGCTTTGCTCCTTCGCGCCTTGAGAGGGGATCTCGACTAGGCGGGGCGTCCCCACAGGACGCTCCGCCCAGTCACCTTGCCAAACACGGCGATGCTACTACGTCATTCGTCGGCAGCGTACGCGTGCTCCCAGATACACCCAGTCCCCCGAGGTCTCGTGCGCTCAGGCGAGTGATGGCTCTATTGGAACCTGTATCCGTCCGGCAAACACTGACAGGTGGGGAGGCGCTCGATCGTTTCCGTCGGATCCGTAACGCCGGTGCCGAAGCGTTCCAGCGTTGTGACCGGATTCTTCCAGGTGCCGGCCGCGGCCATGATTGCGTCCGCGGGCATCCACTTGGCATGGCCATCGGCGAAGCCCAGGTTGTCGCCGCCCAGGTGCCGGGTCCACGGCTCACGCATGGAGGCGTCGGTCCAGAACTGATTGATCTGGGCGGTGGGGACGGCATAGTCGGGGGAGTCCGCCACGGAGCACTCGCTCGGCATATTCACGACATAACCCCAGAGGCTCTTGCAGAGGCCAGGGTAGGCGATTTGCTCGGTCGCCCAGACGTGTATGGTCCCGGCGGCCTCGATGACGACGAGGTAGCGCGCCACATCGTCGATCGTGCTCAGTTTCCTATCCTGGTTATTCTCCTCCAGGAACTGTATGTCGATCTCGGGAGCGCCTGTCTCTTCGCTGGCCTCCTGCGGCCCCATGTGGCCGCCGACGCACGCAGTCGTGTCAGTCACCGTACCACCCCAGCCTGACGGCCAGGTGCCCATGCAGAGGCAGAAGCCGGATTGCATGGCAGCCTGCTCCTCCGCCAGCCAAGTCGACCCCGCAAGGTTGTTCGCCACGATGAACTCTGGGTAGTAGCTGACCCGGGCGCTCGGGCACCGGTAGATATCGCGGTTCTTCACGTACTCGTCCATGATGACCGGCCAGCGCAG
>JBEKKD010000222.1:0-6962 GCA_050010895.1 Armatimonadota bacterium | reverse complement strand
AGTCTGTCATGGGAATGCCTCTGGCTGCGATGCAGGATTTGGCGTCATACCCGCATCCTTCGCGCTCCAGAGGCGTTTCCCCTTTTTCCCCCTCTTCTCTCATGCATAATACAGGCTAGGCGCAAGGCCGATCGCAGAGAAGGGGCAGCACATGCGGGTGAGAGACAAGCTGTGGCTCTGGGGACATCCCGCCGGCAGCCACCATGGCGAGGATGCCCGGCACTACCACCTGCCCGGCCAGTCGCGCATCACCCCGGTCGAGGCCGCGCACTACCTGGGAATTCCGAACCTCCTCATGGTCACCTATCCGGGCTTCGGGCCCGAGCCCCCGTACGACCAGTTGGCGCTCTCGATGCGCTCGCTCGACCGGGTGGTATGGTCGGTGGTGGGCGCCTCTGGGGAGACCAACGCATCAGCCCGAGGCGAGGTACTGAGCCTTGCGCGGCGCAGACCCAACATCTCGGGCATCCTGATGGATGACTTCTTCCACGAGCCCGACAGCCCGGACGAGAGCAAGCGGGCGGCGCTGTCTCTCCCGGAACTGCGCCGTATCCGCGAGCAGTTGGCGCTGGAGGACCGCACCCTCGACCTTTGGGTGGTGATATACGATTATCAGCTCGGAATGCGCGTCGACGACTACCTCCGCCTCTGCGACGTCGTTTCCTTCTGGACCTGGAAATCCCAGAACCTGTCTAGCCTCGAGGACAACTTCCGGCGATTCGAGCAGGTGGCGGCAGAGAAGACGCGGCTGCTGGGTTGTTACCTGTGGGACTACGGCAACGAACAGCCCATGCCACTGGACCGTATGCAGAGGCAGTGCGCGTTCGGGCTCGAGTTGCTTGAGGCCGGGCGCATCGATGGGATGATTCTGTTGGCGAGCTGTATCTGCGATCTGGAACTGGAGACCGTCGAGTGGGCCCGAGGCTGGATCGCGGCGGTTGGGGAGACGCCACTGCGCCCTCGCGGTAGGTAGAGGGAGCGTCCCAGTGTTGATCGGCGTGCACGAGTGACCTACCAAGGGGCGAGATCTGCGCCGGACTTTGGCCCGCTGGAAACGAAGGCTGGAGGGCCAAGACGGGGCATCCAGCGACCAAGGTGACCCGATCTGGCCAATCCGAGGCGGGTCAGTTTCTAACGCCGATGGTGGGTCAATTCTCGATGCCGACTGACAACTGCCTTCACCACCAGACAAACAGAGGTCCCAGCTGCTTCCACGTGAGTGCATCCTCCGGCGAGAATGAGCGCCCACGATACAGTAGAGGACCCCGTCAGAGCGGGGCTGGCGTGGTTCTACGGCGAAATGGCTGGCATAGAGGGGCGCACCGAAGGGACGACCTCTCTGGCGAGCTGCAACTGTGACCTGGGGCTGGAGGCGGCGGAGTGCGCCCGCCGGTGGATCGCCACGGTGGGGGAACGACCCGTGCCGGGCGCAGGGTCGTGACCATCGTTCTTGACGACGAAGGGAGGGAGATGACATGACTGCAATCCTGCAGAGCGAGTTTGAGGAGCGCATCGCGCGAATCCAGGAAGAGCTGGCGCGCAGGAACCTGGATTGCCTCATGGTCTACGGCGACGAGTACCGGAAGGAGAACCTGCGCTATGTCTGCAACTTCTGGCCCATCTTCGAGCGCGCGGCCTGCTTCATCCCACGCAAGGGGCCGCCTATCCAGGCGGGAGCGCCCGAGGGAGAGCAGTACGCGCGCGAGATGAGCGCATGGAAAGACATCCGAAACATCAAGGAGTTCGCGTGTGTCTCGGTGCCGGAGGAGATTGACTTCCCGCTGGCTGCTTTCTCCTCTCTCAAGGACATTCTGCGGGAGACGCTCGGCGGAGGCAAGCGCCTGGCCCTGGTGGGCCGCTGGGACATTCCTGCTCCGATCATGGAGCGGATCCAGAATGCGCTGCCGGGCCTCGAGATCGTGGATGCTGCGGAGATCCTGCAGGAGATGCGCTTGGTCAAGACACCAGCCGAGATCGCCTGTCTGGAACAGGCAGGTCGCATCGCCTGCATCGGCTATAAGGCACTCATGGACCACTGCGTGCCGGGGAACACGGAGCTCCAGGCCGCCGGCGCCGGTGAGGGAGCAGCGCGGTATGCCGGGGCGGAGGCCATCGCCTTCACGGTGTTTGGCAGCGGGCCGCGCACGGCCACCATCATCGGGCGCCCAACCCCTCGTGTCATCCAGGATGGCGACATGATCATGGCAGCCCTGGCTGTCCAGTACCAGGGCTACGTCTCAACAGTGGAATTCCCCTTCGTGTCTGGCAAGGCCAGCGACATCCAGAAGCAGTTCCTCTCCGTGCTCTTCGATGCCGCTAACGTCCAACTCGAGTACCTTCGGGATGGCGTGATTGCGGGAGACATGGTGCGTGCCGTGAAGCGGGTTTTCGAGGAGGGAAACGTGTCGCAATATGATGTCTACCCCCCAATGCACGGCATCGGTCTCGCCGAAGCGGAGTCGCCCTATCCGGACGCGGAAGCGACTTACCCGATTCGCAGGGGCATGTGCGTGAACTCTGACATAAGCCTCTTCGGGCATGCTGCCGGCTCAAACCGCATCGAGGAGGGCTTCGTCATTGGAGCAGAGGGCCCCCAATCGTTGACACCGCTTATCCGCGAGCTTTGCGAGCGTAGGGTTACTTCGCCGTGACGGGACGCGGGCACCCCGCAGCCGCGAGCCCGTCAGGAAGGCCGAACATGATCGAGGAGAAGCGGGCACTCGTTATCTGCGCCCACGACGACGACGAGGTCATAGGACCAGGCGGCACGATCCGCAAGCTTGCCAATGCCGGCGTGCACATCTCTACGCTCATACTCGCGACAGGCAATGAAGGCTACACTCGGCTGGAAGAGAAGGACACCATCGTGGCGCGACGGGCCGAGGAGAGGGCGGCCGCGCAGCGAGTCCTCGGCACCGCCGAGTGCTTTGTCTGCGACTTTCACGATTTCGAGAATCTCGACTCAGAGCCGGTCTACCGCACGATCATGGAGACGGTGCGGCGCGTACAGCCGCACCTGATCTTCACTCACCTTGCTACCGACTATCTGGCGCATCGCACGTTGGCCCGGGTGGCACCGGAAGCGATCTGGCAGGCCGGCTGGCAGTGCTCGCTGGAACTCGGGGCGCCGTGGTCGACAGGCAAGGTCTACCAGTTCTCAGTGCTCGAAACGATCGCGAAGCCTTCTCACCTTGTGGACATCACCGACACCTTCCCCGCGAAGCTTGAGGCGATGAAAGCGTGCCGCTCGCAACATGAGGTGGTTGCCGGCGTGCTAGACCAGATCGAGGCGAAGGCGCGGGTCTACGGATCGCTCATGGGCGTGCGGTACGCGGAGGCTTTGACCCGCTCACAGCACATTCCCGTGCCGGTTGGCGATCCAGACGCTCTGCTGACCGGTCTCTAGTGGGGGCCCTACCGAGGTGTACTACAAATGTTCCCGGGCTGGTGGACATGAACCGCGAGGGATGCTTCTCTGGCGACCTGCATCTGCACCGCGCGCCTAACGAGATGCCGCTGCTACTGCGCGCCGAGGATCTGAACGTCGGTCCGGTCGTCGCCTGCCACCTCGGCGCCAAACGCCGGCCTTCGCTCGAAGTTAGCGGCCTGTGATAAGCTCAATGGAAGCCGGGAGCCACAACGAGCATCCTGGTCGTGATGTTTGACTCGCCGCGTTCTTCCAGGGAAAGGATGGCGAAACCAACAGTGCCGAACTCGACATGCAGGCGTTATCTGGGTATCGCCGCTACCGGCCTGGGCGGGCTCTGGCTGGGTGACGGCTCAACAATGTCCGCCCATGCGTCATCGGCGGCGTCCCCGCTGGATGCGCTGTACAGCCGATTTCAGGACCCAGACCGCGAGTACAGCGTTCGTCCGTACTGGTTCTGGAACGGGAAGCTGGAGGCGGAAGAGATCGAACGGCAGATCCGCCAGATGATCGGTCAGGGCGTATATGGAGTATACGTCCACAATCGGGATGGTCTCCAGACCCCCTATCTCTCGGAAGAGTGGTGGCAGGCGGTTGGCGCCGCCCTCAAAGTCTCACGCGATCTGGGCTTCTCGCTGTGCATGGTCGACGAATTCGAGTGGCCAACCGGCGATGCCAGGGACTACTGGCTGCCGGGACCGAACAAGAGCCGGGTCGTCGCCGCGAATCCCGAGTATCACATGAAGCGCCTGCGCCCTGTCGAGACCAGGGTGCACGGTCCCCAGCGGATCGATATCTACTTGCCGAAACAGACCGCGCTGGTAGTTGTAGGCAAACGCTTAGCGTCTAATCGCATCGACGGTTCGACGCTCCGCACGTTGGAGTTTGACCGCAGTGCCAGTGCCCTGCCCTGGGATGTCCCGCCCGGGGATTGGCTGGTAACGACCTACAGTCTGGAGCTGACACAGGCCGGCGGCAGCTCCGTGGATCTCCTGAATCGGAATGCCATACGCGAATTCATCGAGATCTACTATGAGGAGTTCTACCGCCGTTTCCCAGAGCACTTCGGCAACGCTCTGCCCGCGACCCTTTCGGATCACGAGGGTTTCTATGGGAGTGCCTGCGCCTGGACGCCGGCCCTGTTTGAGGCTTTCCGGCATCTGAAAGGGTACGATCTGGAACCTCTGCTTCCGGGACTGAGTTACGACATCGGCAAAACGAGCGAGAAGCTCCGATGCGACTACCTGGATGTGATCAGCGATCTCTACGTAGACAGTTTCTTCAAACAGATCAACGACTGGTGCGCGGCGCACAAGATTGAATACTCCGCCCACATGTGGGAAGAGTCGCTCTTCTTCGGGCCGGCCTACCAGGGCGATTACTATCGCATTTTCCGGTCCATGGCCAACCCCTCCTGTGACTCGATCGAAGAGTGGGGGCGCCAGTCGGTCTGGCTCAAAGAACTAGCTTCCATAGCGGACTTCGAAGGGCAGCGCCTGATTTGCGAGAACCAGGGGCTGCAGGGCGACGATTCCTATCTCTCGCCGGAGAAAATGCGGTCCGTCTCCAATTCGCTAGGCGCCTGGAACGTCGGCGAGTTCATCCCGCACGCCTTCAACTACGATCTCGAGCGGACCAATTTCCCGCCGGACTGGTTCCGCGGCCAGCCGTTCCTCCCCTGGTTCCGCCCCTATGCGGATCTGATCCGACGCATCAGCTTCATGAACCGTGATAGCTTCGAGGTGGCGGACCTGCTGCTGTATTACCCACAGGTCTCGGTCTTCGGGCAGTCCGGCACCGTGCTCGGGATGCAGGGGCGCAGAGGAATGATGGAGATTCTGCCCGACTCCGCCTGGCCAGAGGATGCGGTCTTGACGAACTCCCAGTTCGCCCTCTTGAAACTGCGGCTCAGCGAAGAGCGGCTCGACTACAAGGTCGCCGATGATTCGTACCTGGCCGACAGCCGGGTGGAGGGCAACACGCTGGCCATTTCCACATCACGCTTCCGAGCTCTGGTCCTCCCCCCCATGTCCATGATCCGGCGTCGCACGGCCGAGCGTGTTGCGGAGTTCTACCGCGCCGGTGGCATCGTGATCGCGATGGACCGGCTGCCATCGATATCCGTCGAGGAGGGCCGGGACGATGCGCACCTGGAGGAGCTCTGGGAATCGATCTTCGATAGCGCACCGGCGCTCGAACCCGTCACCATGCGTTCGAATGCGGCCGGCGGCCGCGCCTACTTCACGCGGGGTTCCGTCGGGAACGCGGTGGATCTGGTTCGAAGCATCCTTGACCATGACGTGGATGTAGTGAGCGGACCGGCTGACCATCTGCATGTTCTGCACAAGAAGAAAGACGGCATCGACTTCTACTGGGTGGTGAATGATAGTGCCTCGCCCCGGACGAATCTGCTGAGGTTCCGGGCGAGCGGGCGGCCGGAACGCTGGGACGGACCTACGGGTAAGCGCATGCCGGTCTTCTACCAGACGGAGGGAGCGCAGACCGTCGTTCGTGTCGCTTTCGGGCCTTGGGATGCGGCTTACATCGTCTTCGACCCTTCCGGTTCCGCGCAACCACTGGCGCTCCAGGCCACCAACCTCGACGAGTTCGCGATCGAACGCGCCAGTGCCGGTGAAGTGGTGGTACGAGGCCGATCTGTGGTGGGGAAGGGCCCGGCTTTCGTTGAGCTCGGCGGCAACGGCAAGACCTGGCGGGGAGACTACCGTGCTCCTTCGATGGCGTCGGTCGAGATCACGGGCGATTGGACCGTGACGGTGGAATCGCCGGCCATCAGCCTCCCTTACGCGGATGTCAGAGATGACCCGGATGATCGCGGGCAACGCGAGCGCTGGTACGCCGAGGAGCCCGGCACGCGGGAATGGAGCCGCCTGTGGCTGTCACCGTTGAACTGCTCCATCCGCAAATGGAATCTGATCGGCCCATTTCCAAATCCCGGCGACCGCGGCTTGGAGGAGTCATTTCCTCCCGAACGGGAGATCGACCTCCAGGCGGCGTACGAAGGAGATGGGGGACGTGAGATCCGGTGGGTGACCATTGACAACGACCAGGAACGCCTTGACGTGGCGTCAGTGGATTGGAGTTGGGCGACTCTCAAGGACCATGACGCTCGCTACGACCCCTGCGCCAATATCATCGACTACGGCGAGCTGCTCAGGATGGCCGCGGCGCCCACAGGTACCGTGTACGCGCAGACCAACGTCTACTCCCCGGATGCACAGGACGCGACCATCCTTCTCGCCACGTCGAGTCCCCACGCCGTTTGGCTCAACGGCCACCAGGTGCATTCCAGATGGGTACGCCCGATCTTCTATGCTCTTCACGACGGTTTCGCCTACCGAATCCCGGTGCGGCTCATCGCCGGCTAGAACAGCCTCTTGCTGAAGATCCTGGGCGGTCGCGGTCGTGGCGGCCCGGCGTTCACGTGCCGCCTGGAAGGTACGGACGGGAGACAGATTGCCGGGCTGGTTACCTGGCCACAACAGGTCTCAGCTGACAGGATGGTTCAACCCGGATT
>JBEKKD010000221.1:0-6965 GCA_050010895.1 Armatimonadota bacterium | reverse complement strand
GGGTCCGGAAGCACTCAGCAGAGTCCTATACACAACTACGGGCTGCCTGGCATGTATAGCGTGACCCTGGTGGTGACGAATGGCAAGACGACGTCTACGAAAGGATGGTCGCGCTGCGTTATCGTATCGAAGGCGCATTCGGGGAGCTATCTGTTCGCCGATGTGCCGCAGGACTACTGGGCGTACACCGGCGTGACGGCGTGTTACGACGTCGATCTGGTCGCCGGGTACCCAGATGATACCTATCGACCCGCGTTGAGTGTCAGCCGCGACCAGATGGCCGTGTACGTGTCCCGGGCGCTGGCCGGCAACGATCAGAATGTACCTGAAGGGCCCGACCTGGCGTCCTTCGCCGACGTGGCTCCGAATTACTGGGCGTACCGTTACATCGAGTATGCGAAGGACCGGCAGATCGCGCTTGGGTTCCCTGACGGTCTCTTCCACCCGGCAGAGGCGGTGAACAGGGGTCAGATGGCGGTGTTCGTGGCCAGACTCCTGGCGGAACCGGCCGGCGAGGCCGGGCTGGCGGGCTACGTGCCGCCCCAGACGCCGCGGTTCAGCGACGTCGGCCCCAGCGGGGCTTGGTCCTGGTGCTACAAGCATGTCGAGTACATTGCCGAGAAGGGCGTCACATCGGGATATCCGGACGGCACCTACCATCCCGAGGTCACCTGTACACGGGATCAGCTGGCTGAGTTCCTCGCGCGAGGGCTTGGCCTGGAGTGAGCGCACCGACGAGGTGAATCGTGCTGCGGGGGCAGTGACCACGGTCACTGCCCCTTCTTTTGCACAGGCAGGGCGGCACTGTGGGACCGCGCAGAGCACGACGTTTTGCGCAGGCAGAGCGATGATGGAACTTCTTCCAGAGGGATCCAGAGCCGAGCCGGGACTGGCAGGCATGAGGTCCGACGGCCCGGAATCTGCGAGAAGTGAGTTCCTACGCGTCACAGGAGGAGCCTGGCGCTCCGGCGCCGCCTTCGCGGGCCGGCACTGACACTCCCTCACCCCTCACGGGGGAGGGGGATCGCCCTTCCGGGGTGACGCTGCGCGCCGCGCTTCTCGGGCTGATCCTCGTCGCCGGCTTCGCCTTCTTCCTCCCGTATCTCAGCGACGTGAAAGACGGCCCGGACCTCGGCGCCCGTCCGATCAACGGAGCCTCCCTGCTCGCTCTCCTGCTCGTGCTCGGGCCGATCAACGGGCTGCTCCTGTGGCGCGCCCGCCGGCGCGCTCTCGCCCGCGCGGAAGTGCTTACTATCTACGCTCTTGTCGCCGCCACCGCCGGGCTCTCCACTACCGGCTTCTCCAGCTTCGTCACCATCATGGCCACCGCCAGCCAGTACTTCGCCAGTCCAGAGAATCGGTGGGCCGTCCTGGTCCAGCCGCACATTCCCCTATGGCTCACGGTGAACCAGCCCGAGGCAGTCCGCTGGCTCTGGGAGGGCCTGCCCGAGCACCAGGCGATCCCCTGGGCGGCCTGGGGGCAGCCGCTGCTCACCTGGGGCCTCATCGGGCTCTGTATGTGCGCGGGCTCATTCTGCCTGCTGGCACTGATGCGGAGAGACTGGATCGAGGCGCAGCGGCTGGTCTTCCCGCTCGCGCAGATCCCGCTCGAAACCGTGGGCCAGCGCGGCATCCCCGGGACGGCCCTGCTGCATCACCGGGTATTCTGGGCAGGCTTCGGTCTAGCGTTCCTCAGCGGGCTGCTCGTGATCCTCAACCGTTACCTCCCGGCCGTCCCCTACGTGTCCATGCAGTGGCCCATCGGCCGCAGCTTCAACGCGAACGTGGTGCCCTGGGGAGTGCTCAGCCTCACCGAGTTCAACCTGGACTGGGCCAGCCTTGGCATCATGTGCCTGCTGCCGGTAGAGGTTTCGCTCAGTCTCTGGCTCTTCCACATCCTCTACTACGCGGTCGCTGTTGTGCTCTCCGCCATGGGGTACATCGGGCCCGGAACGTTTAGCTACAACAGCGGAGCTTTCGGCTTCCAAACCGGCGGCGCGCTCGTCGGCTTCGGGGCCTTCGTGTTCTACCAGTCGCGGCGCACCGTCCTCGCCGCGGCCCGATCCTGGTGGAGTCCGCGCTGGCGCTCCGACGATCCCCTGGAGCTGCTCTCGCCCCGCTACGCGCTGCTCGGGTTGGTGGCGAGCACGCTCGTCCTCTGCCTGCTCGCAGAGGCCACCGGCGCGCAGCTCTCGCGCTTGCTCATCCTGCTCTTCATGTTCTACACCACCGCGATTTCGCTCACCAGGGTGGTGGCCGCCGCGGGTACCAACCACGTAGAGTGCGGCCCACCCGTGCGCGTCCTGCTGGACGGAGAGTTCGGCACATTCGGTGTGCGCCCCGACACCATGGCGCTGTTGAATCCCCTCAGCGGGGCGTTTATGACCGACTACAGCGCCTCCTTCATGCACTACGCTGCCAACGATATGAAGATCCTGCATTCCAGCCGCCTGCGCGGCACCACCACCATGCTCGCCCTCGGCGCCGCCGTGCTGCTGATGTTGGCCCTGGGCCCAGTGGGCCGGGTCTGGGCTGGCTATCAGCACGGCGTCGCCGGCTTCAACCAGTGGCTCTACAGCGGAATCCCACGCTGGGAGTTCGGTTCCATCGCCGATCTCCAGAACCCGCAGCCGGCCGATACGCCGAGCATCCTCGCCACCTTCTCCGGCGTGGTGATCGCCATCGCTCTTGCCCTGTTGCAGGTCAATGTCGCTTGGTGGCGGCTGAGCCCAGTGGGCTTCCTGCTAGTGGGCGGGGCGGGGATCAACTCGCTGATCTGGGCTAACGCCTTCGTCGGGTGGATCATCGTCAACGCGATCTACCGATTCGGCGGTCTACGGCTCTACCAGAAGCTCCGGCCCGCGTTCATCGGCCTCTTCCTCGGCGGCAGCACGGCCACGCTGCTCGGCTCCGCCGTGCTCCTCCTGTCGGGGGTGCCTGGGCGCTGAGAAGAAGGGGCTCCACAGACAAGCGTGCATCTGGTGAGTTCGCCCCAGTCGTCGTGTAGGCGCTTTTCGCCATCTGCTGGGGGATCCGCATCCTGGCCTTGTGCTGCCGTGAAACCGCCTATCCGCGACAGGAGATCCCGCCATTGGACGGGCGGGCAGACTTGGAGGCTCAGGTCCGGGCGACAGCGCCGACCGCTGACGAACCTGTCGAAGCGGCCGCGGAGCAGGTACAGCCCGATACTTCGGAGCCGGAGTGCGAGCCCCCCGAATCCGACTGGTTCGATACGCTGACGGCAGCGCTGCAGACGATCGATCCGCTCGAGGATGCTGAGAGCTGGTCCCAGACGGAGCAGGGGGCCGACGGGGGGCCAGGCCCCGCAGGGCCGATCGGCTAGTCGCCAGCAGACTTCAGGGTCAGCACGGCGATCTCCGGGGGACAGAATACCCTTAGCGGGACCGTCACCTCACCAAGGCCGCGCGTTACGAACAGCGACACCGCGCCGATCCGGAATAGCCCAGCGGCGTACCGGGACCCATAGCGCGAATTGCATGTGAGAGGGCCGACCAAGGGAAGCACTACCTGTCCCCCGTGTGTATGCCCCGACAGGATGAGGTTCGCTCGGGCCGCCGGGGCTTCACCCACGATATCTGGGGTGTGTGAGAGCAGAATGACAAAGGCATCGTCCGGCACACCTGCCAGCGCTCTCTTGATGTCGTCCCAACCGGTATACGGGTCATCCACCCCCACCACCCAGAGGTCGGTTCCTCGAACGCGGACTCGTCGGTGGTCGTTAATGAGCACGTCAAAGTGATGCTCCCGGAGTTCGAACGCGGCGAGCCCAGCATCAGTGTAGTGATCGTGATTGCCGAGAATGGCAAAGCGCGTGCCCTTGGGGGCCATTTCGTCCAGCAAGGCGGCGGCGGGGTATAGGTTCACCGGCCTATCCGAGGCCAGATCGCCGGCGAAAACGATCAGGTCTGCATCCAGACTGGGAAGTGGCGCAAGCCGCGCTCTCGCTTGGGTCAGAGAGATATATGGACCGACGTGGGTGTCGCTGACCAAGACAATACGAAGGCCGTCGAGCGCCTTCGGGAGATTGCGGACCGGAACGGCAATGCGATCCACGTCGGCAGCTCGGCGTGACCACGGACTCCTGACTCCCGGTGCGGTCAGCCCAACGACCGTGAGGAACAGCACCAAGCCTCCGCTCCACGGGACCGATCGCGCAGCTCCAAGGTCGACCGCGCATGACCATAGGAACCATGGGATCGCGACCGAGATCGCCAGATGGGCGAGGCTGACGGCCGCCTGTCGGTGCTCTCCGCCATAGTCGACAGAGCGCAACGCCGCAGTCACGGCGACCAGGAGCAGCCAGATCGGGATGTCTGCGGCGGCCACGCAGGCGGCCAGCCGAAGGCTACTGCCGCGGAAGGGCCCGCACCGGATCGTCACCAGCGCAACCGCGAGCAATTGTCCGATCGCCGCTAACAACAGGCCTAGCCACGTGATACCGACCAGCAGGGCACAAGCCTTTCGTCTGCGAGCTGGGAGAGCTTCCCGGCGAGCGCGCGAGGAAATGCCCGCGAGCGTTCTAGGACTTCCGTGCAGAGGCGGGCCGCTCCTGCGGGGCGGGAATGGCGGGACGCACGGCAGGCCCCCGCCGGTGGTCGGGTCGCGGCATGAGGGCTGCTATGCTCGCGCACAAGGCCATCTGTCCCCAGCCGGTATAGATGATGCACGGGGGCACTGGACTTACCTCGCACGTAGTGTATAATGATGGGCAGTCAAGCTCGGGCCACGGAGTTCCGCCTCGTGTCGAGTTGACCGCCGAGTGTCCGCCCTGTTCCCATCTGAGTTCCGGCCCTCTCGTCGATGGCATTCTGCTACAGGGAGGTGCGACGGTGTCTCTGGTGAGATGCGCCGGATGCGGCGCGGAAATTCATCTTGTGGGACAGACCCAATGCGGGTGCGGGTCGGTAGTCCGGCGCTGCGTGGACTGCAGCAACTACGACGCGGGGCAGGGATGGTGTAAGAGCCTGTTGACCGAGGTTGACTCGCGCGAAGCTGCGACTCCCTCCGTTCTGTCGGTCAGCGCCAGTTGTTCTCGCTACCATTACCTACCGAACGCCGCGTGAAGTGACAAACTGGCCGAGTATCGGCCTGCCCTCAGCCGCGCATCTATCGGGCGGCAAGGTCGGGGGCGGCCTGCCGGGCTGACCTCCGCGGTGGCCGGGATGCCCGTCGCCGTGTTCATGCGCGCCGTCGGCCACCGCAGTCCGATCATGACCGCCCGCTACTCCGAGTTCGCGGACTCCCTGGCCGCGCATAGAACGGCGGCTCCGCCCAACTGCAGCGGAGCCGCGTACGCGTCACTCTGGGTGTTGGGTCAGGCGCTCTTCGGTTTCTGAGGCTTGGTGGAAGCAGTGATCTTGTCGGCGGTGAACTCCGTCCCCTTCCCGCACTTGCCGTGGACCGTGATCTTGGTACTGCTCTTCTGCAGCTTGGTGAGGTCGGCCAGCTTCGCCGGCTTGTTGTCGATCACGATCTTGGCGTTCTTCGCCAGCACCACCTGATGCTTGACCCCGTTGCAGTCCAGCATCATCTTCCCGGCCTTCATCTCCATCGACTTGATGCACCCGGTGAGCTGGGTCGTGTTCGCCGGGCACTTCGCCCCTTTCGCCGGCGCCTTCCCGGCCGCCAGCGCCATCCCTGTCGCGAGAACAAGGATCACGAAGAGGGCGACTGACACTTTCCATCCACTGCTCAGGTGTCTCATCCTTCTCCTCCTGTTTGACGATCTGCGTCTCCCTGCAGCTATACCACATGGCCAGCACTTTCGCCAGTGCCCAAGGCCGACACGTGTAGACCCCCGACCGGTGGAGCGGCGCGTCTTCGGGCCGCCTCCAGCTTGGCATCCGGCCCATGGTGCCGGTCTGGATCAGCTCTACCAACTGCAGAGCCTTCTCGCAGACCTCTTCTTTGGCCGCGTCGCTGCTGAGATGGTACCCGGTCCACGGGCTGACTAGACAGGCACAAACAGCAGTCCTAGCGTTTCACCCGCAGCGTCATCTGTTCCGCCACCACGCAGCAGGCGAGTGGTCTTGCTCAGGGGGGCCGTCCTACAGTGTCCGTCAGGGCTGCAGTGCAGTGGATGCACGATGATGCCGCGCGGCAAGAGGGGCTTCATGGCTGCGGCTTCGCTCCGGGGTCTGCCCTCACCTGAGCGAGGAAGATCCTCTCTTCATCACCTTGGGGACTACCCAACAGCTCTCCACCTACCAGAAGACGGGGACAGTGCACCCGGGTGCATGGCCCCCAGGCGAGCGGCTCACCACGGACGCGGTGCGCACCATTCTCAAGCGCATCGCGGAGAAGGCCGGCGCGGACCCGACGCTGGCCACTCCGCACCGGCTGCGTCATTACTTCGGCCTGACCTCCGCGATGGCCGGGGTGCCTACCACCGCCCTCATGCGCGCTATGGGCCATCGCAGTCCGATCATGACTGCCCGCTACTCGGAATTCGCGGACTCGCAGCGGAGGTGGGCGTTCGCGAGAGCGGATATCACGAAGGGGCTGAGTCTGCCGACCGCCTCGTGACGGTTCCGAGAGCCTTCGTCAGATGCATGGTCAGCTCATCATCGAGAGTGACCTGTTGTCTTTCGCTCACGAACTCATGCCCATAGGTCAGGGGATTCCCGTCGGGCACATAGCCGCGTAGCACATACATCCGCTGTGCGGCGCCATAGCCTGGATGCAAACCCACTCCGATGCCGACTACAGAGCATCGCGTGCGGATGATCGCCTCTGCCTCGTCCATAAGGCGTGAGGCAACGCCCTGGCGACGATTGGCAGGACCGACGATCAGATCCTGAATCTCGGGGATCATGGCCTCGTGAAAAGGCGCATAGTCTGAGTTCCAGACCACTCTGAGGCATCCGAGAAGCTTCTCATCATCGCGCGCGACCAAGACAACCATCTCGCCCCGCGTTTGGGCTTCGCAGCACTCCGCGCAGTAT
>JBEKKD010000220.1:0-6971 GCA_050010895.1 Armatimonadota bacterium | reverse complement strand
TGTGAGCGAGTGAATCGTGGGCGGGCGCGCCGGTTGCCGAAATCCCCCTCTGAGGTGACCGGCCCCCGCCCTCATGTCCAGTGACTCACCGGGAGTGCCCCGACGACGTGTGGGTGCCCGGCCGGACCAGGACGCACGGGATACTGCTGCCAATCGACATCGAGAACTGACCCGCCATCGGCGTCACAGAGCAGTTCCTCATGGGCGCTCGGGCTATCCACCATCCCTCCCGCGCTCTCACCTGCGGCGGCATGGCGGCGGCGATATGGCTGATGGATGCGCCTATTTCATGCTCTGCACCAGCCACATGGTCAGCGCGCCCAGCATCTCGCTGGCCCGGTCGCCCACGATGATTCCGATCGCCACCGGTATCATCCGCTGGTAGAGGCGAAGCCCTCCGTACCGGATGGTCACGCTCTTGAGCAGCCATCCGATGAAGAGCGGCATCCACCACCACTGCGCTCCCCAGACGTTGGCGACGAGATACCCGACCGGGTGGAGGGGCCACCACCAGAAGAGCAAGCGCATCTGCGCCATGCCAAAGGTCAGTGTCATGCCGACGATGAGAGCGGCGATGCCTGCGAGGTCGCGCTTGGAGGGATTTGTGACCGCATCATACAGCTCCGCGCCACTGCTGCGCGTGTTGGATTCCAACCATCCTTCCTGGGGCAGGATGTGAAAGAAGCCATAGTGGTAGACAAACGAGAGCTCCACGAAGATGCCCAGCGCCAGGGCGAACACGAAGGAACCGACGACCACCAGCACCAGTGGCTTCTGGTGTATCCGCGCTGAGTCGGAGAGCTTCAGGGAGTCCAGCGAGGCGCCGGTGATCACCTCGCAGCTCTCTCCCCAGCCCGGCGAGTAGCTCCATCGGGTGGCATAGATGGTGATGAGTTCGGCCGGGCGGTAGAGACCGGTACCCAGCGGTCTGAGCATGATGTCGTCGACAGCGAAGGGGACGCCAATGAAGCTCATCCCGTTCTCAGCCCGCAGCCGCCCCCAGACCAGATGGAATGCCAGGATGAGGCCGATGAGCAGGAGCGCCACGATCAGGCGCGCTCCCGCCGAGTAGCAGAAGACCACCATGTAGCCGACGGACAGCAGCAGGGCGAGCAGGACCCAGCGGTAGGGAAGTGCGTCCTCGGCATCGCGATTGCCATCGACGGCGGAGCGAAGCGCGTGAGCGATCTGTTTCCGGCTCGCCCACAGGGCAAGCAGGCCAAGGGCGATGACGGTGCCGCCGGCCTGATAGTAGGGGGCGGGGAAGCTGCTGTCGCCCCATGCCTCCGGCCTGCGAGGAGTGGCGCCCGCGGCGATAGCAGCTACAGTGCAGACGACTCGTATGATCCAGAAGAACCACACTGAGAAAGAAAGCTCCTTGGGGATCAGATAGGCGAGTGCGATGCACCACGGGTAGAGCACCAGCCAGAGATCGCCCAGCCCGACCAATGGCCCAGTGTTGCCTGCAGCGATCAGCCGGTACTCCCAGAGCTGGATGGAGGGCATCGATGGGAAGATGGCAGGCAGGCGCTCCTGCACGTGGAGCAGGCAGACCACGACGAAGCCAATCCAGAACATGGAGGAAGCGGGCAGGCGGCCGGCGCCATCTTCACCAGATCGCACCATCTCCAGCGGCACCTGTGCGATCGGAAAGCTGAGCCGCTCGTGGGTTATCCACTGCCGCTGAACCAGCAGGAACATGCAGAAGATGGCAACGAAAAGCGCGACGAAGAACGCCCCCCAGGCAGTGAGCGGAGTCCACCAGGACGGCCACGGCACCGAGCTGTCTCCCTGAAAGAAGCCTTCGATGGCCGACCAGTCGCCCGGGAAGAACCACGCGGGGATGAACCGGAAGAACGCCGGCTGCCACTGTGGCATGATGTGCGCGTAGTACTGCTGACCCAGGGAACAGGCGAGGAACCAGAGCATGACACCGCGCGAGACCAGCGGCCCGCCGATGGCCAGCACCACGTAGATGACCAGAATCTCCTGCCGGCTCAGTCCCCGCCACCACGACCGATTCGCTCCGACCTGATTGATCGCCGTGAGCAGAAACGCCATCCCGAGCGCGGCGATTGGCGGGACCATCTCGGAGAAACCCCATGCCACCTGGACGAGCTGCTCCACGAAGAACGACACTGGGGCAAGAACCACCACCAGCATGAGCGCGATGCCGACGGCGCGCGGGGTTACGCCGGCGCCGGTGGGCACTGCCGGCCCGCGTCGACGTACAGGTGGGGCCTCGCCGGTGTAGCTTCGTGATGAAGCTGCGGCGCCGGGTGTGTCAGGGTTAGGCTGGGGCACGCTTCTGATCACTCATACAGGCAGTTGCGTTCGGGAGCGGGCGCTCGCATGCCGTACTCGCCAACTTCAATGAGCTCGGCGACACTCCTGGTAGCCCCTGCCAGTGGCGGCGGCTGCTGGAGCACCTGGCTCAGCTACTCGATAACCTCATACTCTACCACGATCGCCGCGGCGGCCATCGCCGCCCCATGGCGCGCGACCCTGGATATGGTGAGATCTGTGTTGCGACTACGAACTCCGCAGTCTCTGCCAGATATCGAAGTCTTCGATCACGACCTTCAGGCGGTATTCGCGCCGCAGCAAGTCGGCCAAAGCGGGGAAATGGGCGAGTTCGCGCGCTGAGTCCACATGGCGTGAGGTAGCCCATGGTATGGCGTCGTTGTGCACCACCAGAATATACTGAGGTCGCCTCTGCGCCAGCTCCCTCAGCAGTTCGTCGCGCCACTCCAGCGGGGACCAGGGCGTGATCAGTGGCTGCTGAGAGATGAAGCGGCTTGCGGGCGGGCGCTCCGCCAGGAAGTAGATGATCGGCTCGAAACCCCAGATGAAAACGGACGCGTCAGGCGCCGTGTTCCGCTTCAGGAACGCCGCCACTTGCAGGTCCGCGCTCAGGGAGAAATCCTGGCCGGCCTTGAAATAGCCAGCGAACGTGGTGGCCGACATCCGACCAGTCGCGAACGCGATCTCGTTACCGAACTGGGCTTTGTAACCGGCGGCGAGCGCAGCCAGCAGCACGACCATGCCAGGTGCTGCCAGCCACCCCGCTGTCCCAACTGACCCCGTTCGCTCGCGCAGGAGTCGCCACAGCGCCGCCACGCCGATCCCGGCGAGCAGGCCCAGAGGCGGCACCGCTGGCAGCCATTGATAGTTGAAGTACTTGGCCTGGACGTGCACCTGGATCAGCATCAGCGCCAACCAGGCAGGCGCCAGCCATCTGAAGCGGCCTGCGTCCCGCCGCAACGCGAGGTCGGTTAGCCCGACCAGCGCCAGCAGGCCGATCAGCTCCACGATGGCGTAAGCGTGGCCCCACCAGAACCCCCAGGTCTGAGCGATAATGATTCCTAGTCCGGAGGTTCCGAGCGCCGCGTAGTGGAGGTCCCAACTGAACATGATCTCCAGCATGTCCTTCAAGGCGTGGCCTCGCCAGACGGGAAAGATGGCGACGGCCACGACGCCCAAGCCCCCGAGAAGGTAGGCAGCGGCCCTCCTCCCGCGGTCCGTCACTCTCTCGTCGCGGCTCACCGCCAGCGCGATCATCGGCAGGAGAAAGAATATCCCGAGCGTGAACTTGATCACGATCGCGAGCCCGATCAGCACTCCACAGAGAGCCGCCAGCGGCCAACTTCGCCTGTGCTCAGCGGCGAGCATCGTCAGTCCGGCCGCCGTCAGCGGCAGTGAAGCAAAGGCGTCCGCCTGCGCGCCTGCCCAGTAGCCGAACCCCAGAGCGTAGCGGCAGAGGAAGAGAATGCCGGCTGCGATGCCCGCCCCTAGTGACGCCAGCCGACTGCCCATCAACACCAGCCCCGCCGCGGTGGCCAGTGAGAACAGCAGATCCAGCAGCCGAGGTGCGAGCATCGAGTGCCCGAACGCGGCGAAGCTCCACAAATAGAGATAGTAGATCCCCGGAGGTTTCAGGTCCCAGAAGTCTCTATAGAGCACGCCCCCTCGGCGCAGCACATCGGCGCCGCACGCGAATGTGCCCTGGTCGCGGCCAAACGGATACGCGAGCATCGGCGCAACGAGCAGAGCCGCGGCGACGAACACCAGAACCCCCAGGCCAATCCCCGATAGCCTCCGGTATCCAGGAGATCTCGGTTTCTGCTCAGCCAGCATCGCCGTGTCACCTGCCGGCCGAGAGCGACTGCATCTGCCGTCTAGGCCTCGAACTCGCCGTCGGGGCTATTGGGCGGCGCAAGGCAGGGCTGCCGCCGCCCGACGTTTCGCCAGGCTCGAAAGATTCTGGAGGCCTCTTCTCTGAGGATCTTGGTACCCAACGCCTGCTCTGCCACCAGCTTCTCCAGTCGCGCATTCTCGGTCTCCAATGCCTCCATCCGCTTCGCCTGATCCAGCCTCAAGTCCCTGTATTCGGCCTCGGCCGGCGCTTGGAGTCTCCAATGAGACCTGGTTGCAGGCTGTATCAGATTCGACCTGACAACTCCCAGCCGCGCGGGAAGGGGTTTCCTACCGCTTCTTCGCGAGGGTAGGACCGGCGCTTCCCAGGCGCCGCTTGAAGTCTTCCAGTCGTCGTCGCCTTTCTATCGCGTTCAGTTGCTGGATCACATTCCATCGGACATTCGGGGAACCGAGCTTGGCATAGCTCTCCTCCGTCCCGAGGGAAAACGACTGGTAATGCTTCAAGAATGCCGCTTTCTGCACGGCGCCTCTTGAAACATCACGCAACACGATATCCGGCTTAAGCTGCAGGATCGAGTAATTGAAGTCCGACTTCCAGTGGCCCGGCACGAAAGCCCGCACGAGGGTCCAACTCGCAATCACATGTGCCTGCTCGCGCGCTATCCGGCGGTCGCACTTGCCCAGGAGGTCGTGTGAGCGACGACCGGAGAAGTACGGAATGGCGCCGGCCCAACTCAGTGCGATCAGCGCTTGGCCGGTGGTCAGGCTGCGCAGACGTTGTGCGATCCTGACATTGAGCGCGTTGTCTTGCTGGTTCTGCGGCGGCTGCAGCATCAGCAATTCCCTCAAAGACGTCGGGCTGAACGAATTACTCGCCGCCAGGCAGGCACATGCGAGCACCACGCCAAGCCCGCGAACAGCGGCGGCCCCCCGACGCCGCCTGGCGCCAAACTGAGCCGCAGCCCATGCCACGAGGTCAGCCATCCCAGCGGCTACCAGAATGAAGAAGAGCGGCATGACAATACTGATGTACCGATTGCTGCCGCCCCGCCCCTCCCAGGCATCGCCGCCCACGTAGATGCTGTAGGCGCACTGAGCCCCGAACAGGGCTGCCAGCAGCATCCTGGATCGATCTCGGCGCCAGGCCGTCGGGAAGAGGGCTAACACAAGCAGCCAGTAAGGCAAGCCCTCGGCGAATCTCATGAAGTGGAGCAGCCCCCGCAGCATGCGCAGACCGTCAGGATAGCCGGTCATCTTCAGGTAATAGGTATTCGGAAGGAAGTCCCCGTAGTAAATGAGTCGAAATGCCGTCTGACTTCCGAGGGCCAGGATCGCGACAGCTATCGCCCACAGCGCGTGACGCGCCCGCTGCTCTCTATCGGAGACAATCCCAACTAGGGCGATCGTCACGAGCATCACGCACGCATCCATCCGCACCAAGACGGCTATTCCCAGCAATGCATACGGCGTCCAGGAAAACTCCCTGCGCTGCCGCGACTTGAGGATGTGATATGTGGCCGCAGTCACCAGTAGCGCCAGCACGCTCACTTCCATTCCCTGAAGGCTCCACGTAATAAGGGGGAGATAGAAGGCGGTCAGTGCCACGGCGAACACCGAGGCGAACTCACACCCGCCGGAGAGGGTACGTGCCATGCGGCTCACGTAGAAGAGAGTAGCGAGGATAAGCGCCGCCCCGCTGATCTGGATGGGCAAGCTGATCAGGAACTGGGGAAATGGGAAGAGATGAAAGAGAGCCATGAATAGGGTCCAGAGCGGGTTGGTGAACCCCTCAACCCGTTCTCCATTCGGGTTCCACACCAACCCGTATCCCGATGCCAGATTCCTTGCATAGCGCATGGAGACCATGGCGTCGTCGAACAGACAGAAGCAGCGCTTCCCGTCGATCACAAAGCTGGTTCGGTAGATATAGGCCGAGGCATAGAGGCAGTAGCAGATAAGCACGACCACCAGGAGGAGACGGGCGCTCGATGAGCAGCGCGCCCGTTCAGGCTCTCCGTCCCGATGAACAGCCGTAGCCGGCATGCGCTGCACCTGTAGAGCGTCAGCGTTCGTGGGACAAACGGGGAGCGGGGTAGGCTGCACCTTTGGCACTCCCGCTCCTGTGATCGCAGCACTCCTCCCTCAACCTTCGGTAGCGTTCCCGGTGCGCGATCGCAGCACGAATCTGCAATGCCGTTCGCCGCATCAGGACGCTTCCCTGCGGCTGTCAACCATCCTCGAGTCCAAAGCCCCTGTGGGAGCCGGGCCCTCCCGGCGACCCGTCGCTTCGGCGCCACCCGGCCGTTGCGTCGGTACTTCAGTGCCGACGCCCCTCCTCGCTCATGCACCCGCCCCCCTCACTTCCTCTGCACCGTCTCCACGTGCCCATCCGCGTAGGCGATCACGGTATAGGTGGGATATTCGACGATGGCGACCTGGACGGTGTTCGCCTCCTTGCCCTGCAGCGCGTCGCGGATGCTGATGCCGGGCGGCAGCAGGTACTTCACGATGACATCGTCCTCGGTGCCGGGACGGAAGAACACTGTGCAGTCAATCAGGTATTCAGCCAGGATCTGTCTGATGCTTGACATGTCATCCGTTGGAGGAAACCGGTCGTAGTCAGTCACGTACATCTGCAGCGCCATGGCAATCCTCTTCATGTTGAACACTATCTGCTCGCGCTCGGTTTTCGGACCCGGACCGATGTACTCCCTGGCGAACTGCATCACCATCAGCTTGTTGAACGGCAGGTAGATCGGCCGCTTCGTGCTCTTCACGCGCTCCTTCACCCACGCGTACTCCGGGTCGTTCTC